>JBDONQ010000199.1:0-2829 GCA_039831255.1 Campylobacterales bacterium | reverse complement strand
TAATGGGGTATGTCCATATTGCCCACGATGTAAAAATTGGAAATAACTGCATTTTAGCCAATGGGGTTACATTGGCCGGTCATGTGGAGTTGGGGGATTTTGTAGTAATTGGGGGGTTAACCCCGGTCCACCAATTTGTCCGGATTGGCTCCTATGCGATGGTGGCAGGGGCAAGTGCCGTGAGCCAAGATATCCCCCCTTATATGTTGGCGGAGGGGAACCGGGCTAAAGTGAGGGGGTTAAATTTGGTGGGGTTGAGGAGGAATTTGGAAAATCGGGAGGTAATAGATTTATTAAAGCGGGCTTACCGGGAACTATTTCTGTCGGGCCGACCGATTCGGGAAGTGGCAGAGGAGTTGGCCCGGGAGAAAAATCCCCATCTCAGGAGGTTGGGGGAGTTTATCTTAAATTCAAAACGGGGAATCCCCTTTTCCCGATTAGAGGAGTAAAACAGGAGAAAAAGGAGAGGAAATGGCAAAGGGGAGAAGGAGTAGAAATAGTTGGGAGAGAATGGTTCGGGATATTGAAAATTTAATTATCCGATTTTTCGGGGGAGTTGGGGGAATAGGGGGAATCTATATTGGAGCAAAATTTTATTTTTCCCATCTCTCCGAAGCAAAGGGGTTTGGGGAGATATGGCTTAATCTATTCCTCTACCTTTCAATTCCAACGGGGGTGGGATTTATTGGGGGGCTTCTGGTGGGGAAGTGGATAGGGGGAAAAGTGGCAGAGTTAATTAAACAAAGGGAAGGGGAGTCCAACTCCCCGCGGAGTAAAAAATCTCCAACCGGCACAACCAGCTCAATTAAAAGAGGAAGTTCTAAAACCGCCTCCCAACGGAGAAGATCCTCACCCCTTTCCCAAAAAGGGAAAAAAGAGAGGAGGGACCCCAACTCTAAAATTGCCAAAAGTAATTGACCCTTTTTCCAATTTCCAAACCCCCTCGATAGGGGTCCTTTCCCAATTTTAAACTCCTTTCCCTTTTTTACTGGAAAGAAATTTTCGGAAGCAAAAAGGTGGTGTGGAATTCACCCCCTTTCCATTTTTTTCCTTTTTTCCAATTAAAATTCTGCCAAGAATGGAAGTATAATTGAAGAGAGATTTTTAGAAGGAGGTGGTAATGAATCTGCAAAAGGCTCTATTGGGAATTTTAACAGCTTTAACTGTAGCCAATGGGACGGTAATGATCCCTTCCCAAGTGGTAGTTGGGAAGGAGTTGAACTACGATGAACCGGCAATTGTGGCCTATCTCCAATTGACCGACGGGAAAGCCTCTTTCCCTCCAAAAAGCCAAATTTCTTACATTAAAGTGATTAATTCCGAATTGAAACTGGACAAAAATCAAGTTAGCTATTTGGAAGGGGTTAACTCTAAAATAGAAGCAATAAAGGGATTTATCGCTTCTGCTTTAATTAAAGGGGGGGTGGCCCAGTTTAATCAAAGCACAATCTCTTCAATCTCTGTCGACGTTGGGGGAAAAGTAAAATTAAAAGGGGGAAAAGTGGCCTCGTTGTTAATAAACCGGGGGGTTGTAGAGGTGGAGGGAGTTAAATTTACAACTGAAGGGTATAGCCAAGTTAAACGGCAAGTGGAGGAAAGACCCGGGAAAATAATACTCTACCCCAATGCTCAGTTGAGAATAAAGGGAAATTATACCCTTCAAAACAGATTAATAACAATTACCTATCCGGGAGGGGTAGTAACTACAGCTCACCTGATAGTTTTAAAAGGAGGGAATCCGGCAAAATTAATTACAACTGAATAAGGTATAAAAAGGCTTTAACGGTGGAACGGAAAAGGGGAAAGAGGGTTATCTATTGTAAGAGCCCTTTGTTAATTATCGGGATTTGAACAATTAAAAGAGAGTGAAAAGGAGAATTGACTAATCTCTCTTCCCGGGAATAGTCCCCACCCCTCTCCCCCCTGTCCCCCCTGTGGGGAAGGAAAAAGTGAAAGGGGTTATCTCCAAATTTTTAAATAGGCCCGGGTGGGAGGGGGGTACCCCTCAATTGTCCGGCTCTGATCTGGGGTTAAAAAGTGTTCCAGAGATTCCCCCTCAATCCAATCGGTTTTCCGTTGTTCTTCCAAACTGGTTCGCCGAACCCCAATCACTTTCCACTTGGAAAATTTAGCTCGGTCCAACCAGTTAAATAGGGCCGGCAGAGTTGGAATAAAGTAGACATTTCCCATTTTCCCATATCGGCGGGGGGTTAACGCCACCTCCTCCTCCCCGGGGATTACCAGAGTATCCAAAATCAACTCCCCCCCCGGTCGAAGCCCTTGCCGTAATTCTTTTAACATCCGGATTGGATCGGGCCGGTGGTAGAGAACCCCCATACAGAGGATTAGATCCCATCGGTTCGGAGTTAAGGGGAGGTGCTCCACCCCCAGCGGAAAATAGTCGATCGGGAGCTGGAAGAGATGGTTTAAAAATTGAAATTGGAGGTAGAAAAGGGGGGTTGGGTCCCATCCGGCTAGATATTTGGGCCCTTTTTCCGAAAGCCGGAATAGATAGTACCCGTTATTGCATCCCACATCCACTATATCCCTTCCCTCCGGCTCAATTTCCGGGGCCACAACCTCCCATTTTAAGTCACTTCTCCATTCGGCATCGATAAAAATTGAATTGAGTTGAAAAGGTCCCTTCCGCCACGGTTTCAGTTGTTGGGCTATATTTAAAATTTGTCGGTCTGAAATCCCTTCTACTTCTACCGTTGGAACCGGTCCCAGTTGGACCCCCTTTCTCTTCACCGGAGGTAGCCCCTCCAATAGCTCCACTTTTGGGGCAAAATTGCGCCACCTCAGCCACCCTCTCCTCTCTTTTAAAAT
>JBDONQ010000098.1:0-10158 GCA_039831255.1 Campylobacterales bacterium | reverse complement strand
ATGCCCGGGCCCACGATAGGCACGCCGCTTTTATTTCCCATATGCCCCATTTGGTCAGTTTTGCAATTGCCAACTCTGTTTTGGCTCAGGAGGATCGGGAGGCGATTGTCGCATTGGCGGCCAGTGGGTTTAAGAGTATGAGCCGGCTGGCCAAGTCAAACCCCCGGATGTGGAGTGATATTTTTCAAGAAAATCGGGAAAATTTATTGAAAGCTGTCGAAGCATTCCAAGGGGAGTGGGAGAGGGCCCGACGGTTGATAGAGGAGGAGAAGTGGCGGGAGTTGGAGGAGTGGATGTGGAATGGAAATAGGTTGTCGGAAATTATGTAGTCTAGATATTGGCCAATTTGGAGAAAAAGGGAAGGAAAGGGGAGAGTGGAACCCGATTGGGGGGGAAGGGGAGTTTTTAGGAGAGGAGGTCCAATGAGGTGGGTCGCAATTGGGGGGTTTGATGGGGTCCATTTGGGACATCAGCGGTTAATTGGCCGGGCTAATTTGGTGTTAATTATTGAGAAAGGGGGAGGGTTAACCCCCAGCCGGGAGAGGTGCCGGTACATTCCCGTCCCGTGCTATTTTTTGGAGTTGGAGGGGATTAAAGGATGGTCTGTCCGGGAATTTTTGGAGTTTTTAAAAGGAGAGTTCGGGGGGATAGGGGTCGTTGTCGGGGAGGATTTCCGATTTGGGGCCAATCGGGAGGGAGATTGGAGAATTTTGGGGGAGTGGTTTCCGCTAGAGGTGATTCCGGAGGTGAAAGTGGGGGGGGTTCCGGTCCACTCCCGAGTAATTCGGAGACTCCTCCGGGAGGGGAGGATTGAGGAGGGGAATCGGCTATTGGGAAGGGGGTATCAAATTTGGGGGGTTGTCGAGGAGGGACAGGGGATTGGGGGAAAAGTGTTGGGAGTCCCCACGCTAAATTTACGGTTAAAACTGCCATTTCTCCTCCCCAAAGAGGGGGTCTACTTTGGCCGGGTAGCCGGATTTCCAGCTATAGCCTTTTTGGGGACCCGCTCCACCGATTTCCAATTTACAATTGAGGTTCACCTTCTCCACTGGAGAGGGGAGTTTCCAATTGCCGGGGAGAGGGTGGAGTTCCAATTTCTCCACTACCACCGCTCTCCAATCCAATTTGGGGAATTAGAGGGGTTGAAAAAGCAAATTTGGACCGATTTAACCACCGCCCGCCACTACTTCTCCGGGGAGTTGGAGTAAAAGGTGCCAACTGGAGGAAAGGGAGTAGAATTGGGAATTCTTTAAAAGAGAACCCAATTTACCGTTCTGAAGAGTTAGAGGGAAAAAAGTGGAAAATTTCCCTTTTCCCCCTTGACAGGGGGGAGAGTTTTTACTACAATTTCAACCGTAATCCGGCGTAGCTCAGTCGGTAGAGCAGGCGGCTGTTAACCGCCGGGTCGCAGGTTCGAGTCCTGCCGCCGGAGCCATTAATTTTCACTCCAATATTTTAATCTTTCCAAGAGTTTAAAGATTTAGGATTACCTCGGAAGAGGGGTCAATTTTTATATCCCTGATTAAATTGAGTAATCCATCCTTTAACAGCGGAATCAATTCCAAAATTAATTCCCCCTACTGAAGTGATAGGACCCTTTGCCAATTAAATAAGCAGAAGCTATTCTTCTCCAAAGCTTACCACTTCCTCCTATCCCCAATTTATAATGGAACAATTTATTTTTTTACCCCTTCTCCAAAAGAAATTTAAAGTTTTTATAGATTGGTTCATCTATATAGAGGCCGTCCCGGGTAAAGGGTCCCCTCTTCTCAAACTCCTCTACAATCTTACAGGCCAATTCCAAATCCCGGGAGAAGATTTGGTTGGCAATTTGGGCTTGGGTCGGGGTAATTACCCCAACCCCTTCCATCCCCAACTGCCGTTGGAGGAGGCACCACCGGCGGAATCCTTCCAAATCCCGATATTTTTGATAGACAAAACCGATTGGGACTTTCCTGCTCCCCCGGCTTTCCAATGTGAATCGACTCAAAATTTGGGAAATTAAGGGGTTTTCCAACTGAATAAGGGAGTGGGAGAGATAGAGGGAGTTGAGGAGGTCGTAAATTCCGAGGAAAAGGAGTTTTACTGGAAGGTCCCGGAAGGAGAGGAGATTGAAAAAGGCTTCCGCTGTCTCAATAGAAATGTCCACCCTTTTTTTAGTCAATTGAAGAAGCTCTTCCACTTCGGCCACCCCCTTCACTTTCGGCAGTCGGTAGGAGTGGATTGGAAACTGTTCCAAAAACTCTACCTCCCCCCGCCCCCCTTCAGTGAGGGGATTTATCCGGACCA
Organism: Campylobacterales bacterium; assembly: GCA_039831255.1. Classification (GTDB taxonomy): domain Bacteria; phylum Campylobacterota; class Campylobacteria; order Campylobacterales; family Nautiliaceae; genus PUXY01. The sequence continues at coordinate 7,869 of JBDONQ010000098.1, read as the reverse complement.
TCAACTCTTTTCCAATTTTCGGGAGATGTTGAAGAAATAGCCCGATACTTAAAAGGGCCACCTTTTTTTGTTTTTTTGGGACCCCATCTTCCAAATTTAAAATAATAAAATCGGCTGGTAACTCATCCAACTTGTTTAAATGTTTGGGCCTATTTCCACTGACAATTAACCCACTCCGATACCGGGGGGTTGGGATAGGCTCTACAGCGGGAGGGGTTGGTCCCCTCTCCAATAACCGGGATAGCTCCCCCTCTTCCCCCTTCTCCACCAACCTTTCCAAGAGCTCCACAAATTCCGGTTCAAAAATCATCTCCCCTCCTTTCTTTAAAAATAGCCCCTCTAAAAAGTAGCCCCAACCCCCTCTACTTTAACCCCAATCTCAGCTGGAGCCGGTCCGAGTACCGGTATCCCTTTTCCAATGCAAATCGGGCTATCACCGGCCCACGCTCCTCCAACTCCCCCCTATTCCGGGCCATTGGCATACAGTAAATCGGGGTCTCGGGGGAAAGGTTTTTCAACTCCTCCAACTCCCTCCCAATTCCCGGCAAATCCTCCGGAGAGAGGACCACTTTAAAATAACTTCCGGAAATCCGTCCCAGTTGGGCCAGCACCTCCGGTTTCCACCGATTCTCCTTTGGTTCCCCGCTATTGGAGAGTTTCGGGCTAATTGCAAAGGAGAGCTGTCGAAAAATTGGAAATCGCCCCCACTCCGGAAGAATTGTTCCATTGGTTTCAATTGTAATCGGCCCCGGATAGTAGGGAAGGCCCCTCCCCAACAGTTCCTGTTGCAGAAGGGGTTCCCCTCCGGTCACTACCAAATTTGGGGGGGGTGAACCGGTTGGAACCAACTTTCTAAATTCCCGAAAAATCTCCTGCCAACCCATCTCCCTCCACTTTTTCCGATAACAGGGGAGAACACTGTAATAGGTATCACAGGGGAACCGGGGGCACCGGAGATTGCAACCCCCCAACCGGAGAAAGAGGGAGGGGATTCCAGCCTTTGGTCCTTCCCCCTGCAACGAGTAGAAGAGCTCCGAAATTACCAACTTTCCCCCCAACTCCACCCCCTCCAACTGGGGCCACTTCCTCCACTTCAACTCCACCTACCCCCTCTCCTCTACAACCCACTCCCTCTCCACCAACAGCCGGCCCATCTGCCACACCTCTCCCCTCACCCGGTTTCCAACCCTCAACCTCCCGACCCCAGCTGGGGTTCCAGTCATCAACAAATCCCCCTCTTCCAACCCAAAGGCCCGGTCCGCCTCCTTCAATAACTGATCCGGTTTAAAGAGCATTAATCCAACCCCCCCCCGTTGCCGAAGCTCCCCGTCGATATAGGTCCTCACTTCCAATCCCCGCCAATCGGAAATTGGGGCAAACTTTGAAAAGAGGGCACTCCCTTTAAACCCCTTCGCCCGGTCCCACGGTAACCCCTTCTCTTTTAGTTGCCGTTGAAGGTCCCGGAGGGTTAAATCCAACCCAAACCCCACCTCCCCCAACCTTCCATCCACAATCCGAAAACTCAATTCCCCTTCAAAATCGCACCTTTCCCCTTTTGGAATCTGGAGTCGATTAGCCACTGCGGAGCAGGGTTTTAAAAAGAAAACCGGTTCCGAGGGCCGTCGATTTCCCAACTCTTCAATGTGCTTTAAATAGTTCCTGCCTACACAAACAATTTTAAAACAGCTTCTCCCCTTTGCCATCTCTCCTCCTAACTGAGCCGGTCCCGGAAATCTTCAAAATGGAACTTCCGGGAGGTGTAGAGGGACCCATCCCGCCGGGCAATTACAATATCCGGTAACCGAACTCCATTAAAAGCGGTATTTTTTACAATTGTGTAAATCGCCATATCCCCGAAAACAATCCGGTCCCCTACTTTCAATGGCTGGTCGAAGGAGTAGTCCCCAATTATATCCCCAGCTAAACAGGTAACCCCCCCTAACCGATAAGTATAGGGTTTCTCCCCCGGCTCTCCAGCCCCAATTACTGGGGGACGGTAGGGCATTGCCAATACATCGGGCATATGGGCCTCCGCTGAGGTGTCCAAAATTGCGATAGGAATTCCATTTTCGATAATATCCAGCACTTCAGCCACTAAAAAGCCGGCATTTAACCCTACTGCCTCCCCCGGTTCCAAATAGACCTCTTCTATATTGGGAAACCGGTTTTTAAACTCCCCAATTATCCGGATTAAATTCTCCAGATTATACCCCTCCCGGGTGATGTGGTGTCCCCCTCCAAAATTGACCCACTCCATAGCCGGCAAAAACTCCCCAAATTTTTTAATAAACCCATCCAAAACCCGCTCCAACGCAGTGTCCAGCTGCTCGCATAGGGCGTGGAAATGGAGACCGGTAACCCCTTCCAACTGGTCCGGTTCAAATTGGGAGAGGGGGACCCCCAACCGGCTGTAGGGGGCACAAGGGTCATAAAGGGGAACCGGGGCTGAAGAAACCTCCGGATTTACCCGGAGCCCAATTTTTGCCTTTCCAATTACCCGATCCCGGAACCGTTTCAATTGGTTAAAGGAGTTAAAAATAACTTTATCCGATAACTCCGCCACCTCATCTATTTCCGACTCCCGGAAGGCGGGGGAGTAGGTATGGACTTCCCACGGCCACATCTTTCCCAGCTGTGCTTCCCACAACCCGCTGGCGGAGGCCCCGGCCAAATATTGAGCCAACAGTGGGAAAGTGACCCAACTGGCGTAGCCTTTTAACGCTACTAGAATTTTTGCCCCACTCTCCCGCTGGACCCGGTCCAAAATTTTTAAATTCTTCTCCAGCAACTCTTCCGAAATTAAATATGCAGGGGTTCGACTCAACTTTTCAACAGCTTCCGAGAGGTTGAAGGCCATTGATTCCCTTTTTTGGTAAAGTTTAATTTGACACCCTTTTAATTTCACAGAATTTTACCCCAATTTGGAGAAGGAGAGTAGATGGGGAGTAGTAAACCGGATTACCACCAGTGGCAAGTTATTTTTGTCCACTTTGGATTCTACTGGGAGGAGTTGGAGGAGAGACTTTACACAAAAGAGGAATTAAAAAATGGGGTCAATGTGGGGAGGGAGTTTTCGGAACCCCATATGGCGATTATTTTATCCCCAAACCCTCTCTGCAAAGGGGATACCCTCCTGGTGGTCCCAATTACCAATTATACCGATGGAGATGAGTACCGGTGGGATAAAATAGTAATCCATCCAAAGAGGAGTGAAGAGCAGAAGGTGGCTTGTGGGGAGAAGAGACTTCTCTGCGAGCCGTTCCTCCAAAAGAAGAGTTCTATCCACCTATCGGCAATTCGGATGATTTCAAAGCGGAGGATTATCTGTTCAATTTATCCGTATATTACAAAGAGGTGCCAACGGGAGATAGGGACCCGGGTTGCCAGCTTTTTGGGGATCTCTAAAAAGCAAAAGGAGCAAAAGTGAAACTGGAGTGGGGGAAACTCCCCCCGGGCCGGGTTGGGGTGTTCCACAGCTGGGGGTTGGGGGATTTAATAATGGCAACCCCTATGCTCCAGAGTTTGGCCCGAAGTGGCCATCAGGTCGAGCTAATTTTAACCTCTGATTACACCCCGATTTTAAAAGGGGCCCCCTTTTTGGAGAGGGTTTGGGTTTTAAAGCGGAAAGTGGAGTTGTTGAAATTTTTCCGGAGATTTGACTATCTAGTCGGAACCGGGGGGATTAACCCCCGGAAAGTGAAATTTTTGGGGACCCTCTTAGGGGTTAAAAAAGTATTTGCCAGTAGTCCAATCCGAAACCTTCATCGGATAGAGTTAAATTTAAGATTGGCTTCCCAATTGATTACTGAAGTGGTCCGGGAACCTTACCTTTACATCGACCAATCCTTGGAAGGAGTGAAGGGGTATTTTAAAGGGGAAGGGCCCTTTTTGGGGTTTGCAGTGGGGAGCGGGGGGAAGCAGAAGTTTAAAAGGTGGCCCTATTTCCGGGAGTTGATTCCCCAATTACCGGGGCGGAAATTTATCTTTATCGGTCCGGATGAGGTGGAATTAAAGAGGGAGTTCCAGTCGGTGGGGGAGATCCTCCAGCTGGGGTTGGGAGAATTGCCGGGGTTTATTAGTCGGCTGAATCTATTGGTTGGAAATGACAATGGGGTGATGCATATTGGATATGGGGTGGGGGTTAATACTGCTACAATTATTGGAATGACAAACCATCTGGAGACTGGGGGGTATCGGTCCAATAATTGGCACATTTTTCTAAATTTGGAGTGTCGCCCCTGCTTTGATCCAGCCACCAACAGGCTGGGATGCAGTAACTACCGCTGTTTAACCGACCTACCGATCTCGAAAGTGAGGGAAGAATGTCTAAAGATATTAAAGTCTCAATTCTAATCCCGGTTTACAATGAGGAAAAATATATTGGGGAGGCTCTCCAATCGGTTTTGGAGTTCCAGTTTCCCCTGGAGCAGATGGAGGTAATTTTAATTGATGGGGGAAGTACCGACCGGACTCTAGAGATAGTGGGGCAGTTCCGGGGAAAGTTTCCCAATTTTAAACTGCTCCAAAACCCGGCCCGAATTGTCCCGGTGGGGATGAATTTGGGAATAGAGGAGGCGAAAGGGGAGTTTATAATCCGGCTGGACGCCCACTCCAAATATCCAGCCGATTACATCTCCAAACTTCTCTACTACCATAAAAAATTGGGGGCCGATAATGTGGGGGGCCGGGTGGTGGCCCGGGCCCGGCGGAGAACCCCAACTGCAGTGGCAATTGAGAATCTCCTCCGGGATAAATTGGGGGTGGGAAGTAGCTTCCGGACATTGGTCCCAAAAGAGCCGATTTTGGTGGATACTGTCCCGTTTGGGTGTTACCGCCGGGAGTTGTTAATAGAGCTGGGAGGGTATGACCCCCGGTTGGTCCGGAATCAAGATTTGGAACTGAATAAACGGCTCCTTCGGCGGGGGGGGAAAATTTTTCTAATCCCAGAGATAGAAATTACCTACTTCCCCCGGGAGAGTTACCGGGAGTTGGCTCGGAATAATTTCCAAAATGGGTATTGGAACATTTTAACCGCCTACTACACCGGCACCCTCTCCTCCCTCTCTCCCCGGCACCTAATCCCCCTCCTCTTTGTCGGGGGGCTTCTGTTACTCCTCCTCCTCTCCCCATTCTGTCCCCTCTGTGGTCGGCTCTTCCTCGGAATTTTGGGGCTTTATTTTGGAATTGTTTCCCTCCGGAGTTGGAAAATTAAACGGGGGACCACCTTTTGGCACCAGTTTTGGGCTTTCCCTGTTCTCCATTTCAGCTACGGCTTCGGCAGTTTAGTTGGAATTTTCACAGTTCTAAAATGGAAACTCTCTCAAAAAATTGAGAAACTTTTAAAAGGCCTTTAACCCCTTTTCAATTAGAAATGGTGGGGGGTGCACCGGTATTTCACCTTCCCCCGGACAATTCGACCAATTTTAAAGAGGGGAACCCTAGCCACCCTCCCCCTCCGCTCCAACCCCAGCCAGTGGCGGGGGGGACAGGTGAAGAGGAGTTGATACTCCTCCCCGCTACACCCAACCCGCCGGAAATTCCGGTTCCGTTGAAAACGGCGACCGGTGGCCCGGAGGAGGGACCCCTTTCCCTTCCGATAAATTTTTGCCCCAACCCTACTCCGGAGACTAATCTCCTCCAGCTCCCGGAAGAGACCATCGCTAATATCTATCCCTCCCCGGAGAAGTCGAATTCCCCGCCGGAGGAACTCCACTGGCAATTTGGGGGAGATTAACCGGGACCGGGGGCTCACCCTTCCCCCCCGGAGAGCCTTCTGCAACTCCCACCAATTTCTGCCAATCCCCCCGGTAATTCCAATGTAATCCCCTTTTCGGCCTATCCGCTCCAATCGCTTTTGAACCTTTCCAATCAGTGTAACAGAGATTAAAATTGTTGGATGTTCAATTGTATCACCCCCCACAATCTGGAACTGGAACTCCTCCGCTACCTTTTTAAAACCGGTGGCTAACTCCTCTGTTCCCCTTCTCCCGAGATCTTTTGGAAAACCGATTCCAATTAACCCGTAAACTGGAACCCCCCCTCCGGCAAAGATGTCACTCAAATTGACTAATACCCCTTTTCGGGCCACCTGAGCCAATGACTGGAACCATTCCCGCTTAAAATGGACCCCCTCCACAAATAAATCCTTTACAACAATCCACTCCCCCCCCTTCCCAGGAATATAGGCCCCGTCATCCCCTATCCACCGATTCTCCAATCGGGAAATAAAGTACTCCTCCAAATTCACTGGACCCCTTGTTTTAAGAATTTCCCCTTCCACTTTTAAAGGCTACTCCAACGGCAACCGTTTCCGTTGGGTGGCCAACTCCTCCTCCCCATTTACAACTTTCCCAACACTGACTACCCGATCCCCTTCTTCCAACCGGACAATCCGGACCCCTTGGGTATTCTTCCCACTCCTTACAATTCCTCCTACTGGGACCCGAATCATCTTCCCTTTAGCAGTTAACACCATTAAATCGTAGGAGGGGTCTACCCCGACAACCCCTACCACTTTTCCAGTCTTTGGAGTCAATTTCATCCCAATTACCCCCTTTCCCCCCCGGTTCGTCTTCCGGAATTGGCTCAACTCAGTCCGCTTCCCATATCCCAACTCAGAGACTGTCAACACCTCCTCCTCTCTCCCTTTTAAAACCAATCCCCCCACTACCCGGTCCCCTTCCTTTTTAAACCGGATTCCAGTAACCCCCCGGGCTCCCCGACCCATCTCCCGAACCGCCGAAATATCAAATCTAATCGCCATCCCTTCCCGGGTCATAATTAACACCTCCCGGTGGATGGACTCCACAATTTTTGCAATTACCAACTGGTCCCCTTCTCCAATTGTAATTGCTTTTACCCCTTTACTCCGGATATTTTTGAATTCCGCCAAATTGGTTCGTTTTACAATTCCCTGCTCAGTGAAGAAGAGGAGGGATTTATTGGGGCTAAAATCGGTAGTTCTAATAATAGTTTGAATCTTCTCCCCCGGTTCCAGATTTATTAAATTGACAATTGCTTTCCCCCTACTTTGACGGCTTCCCTCGGGAATTTTATAAACTTTTAACCAGTGGAGTTGCCCCCGATTTGTCAAAATTAAGAGGGTGTCGTGATTCCGAGCGATGTAAAAATCCTCGATAAAATCGTCTTTGTAGGTAGAGAAGGCCCGTTTCCCCTTCCCTCCCCGGTTCTGCCGTTCGTAGAAGTCCAACGGCATCCGTTTAATATACCCCCGGTGGGTAATTGTTACCACCACTTTCCGGTTAGGGATTAAATCTTCAATTCCAATCTCTGGCTCCTCCTCTTCAATTTGGGTCAACCGGGGGGTTGGAAACCTCTCCTTCAACTCCAGTAACTCCTCCCGGATTATCTCCCGGAGTCGCTCCCCACTCTCCAAAATCCCCCGATACCTCTCCAATTGCCCCTCCAACTCCCCAATCTCCCGTTTTAACCGCTCCCCCTCCAACCGGGTCAACTGCCCCAACCTCATCTCCACCACATACCGGCTCTGCTCTTCCGATAGCCCCAACTCCTGCTCCAACTGCCGTCGGGCCTCCCGGCTCCCCTCGGAGCTCCGGATAATCTCCAACACCCGCTCTATCTCCCCAATCGCCCGGTGGAGCCCCTTCAACCGGTGGAGTTTCCGTTGGGCCTCCCGCTGGAGATAGAGGGTCCGGCGGATTACAACACTTTTCCGATGCCGGAGGAAAACCTCCAACAACTCCTTCAATGAAAAGAGTTTCGGCTCCTGCTCATCAATCGCCAATAGGGTAATCCCAAAAGTGGTCTCCAGTGGAGTGTATTTGTAGAGGGAGTTTAAAACAATCTCCCCTATTCCCGGCCGTTTCAACTCCAGAACCACCCGAATCC
>JBDONQ010000270.1:0-10167 GCA_039831255.1 Campylobacterales bacterium | reverse complement strand
AGGGCTATCGCCCCCCCAATAATTGGGGCCACCTTCAATGGGAGGGTAGTGGCCACTGCTAAAATGGCTCCAAAAAAAAGGCCCACTCCGGCCATCTCCAAGGTTCCAAACAGGAACACCTCCCGCTTCATCCGGACCATTTTCTCAATTGAAAACTCCAACCCAATTAAAAACATCAACAGCACAATTCCCACTTCGGCAACCATCTCCAGTTGGTGGTGGTCAATTGGGAGAAGGTTGGAGACCACCGCCCCGGTTAAAATGTATCCGATAATTGGGGGGACCTTCAACCGGGCCAGTGGAATGTTGAATATAAGGGTTAACCCAAAAATTGAGACAAAGAAGAAGATTGGGTTAAACTCCATCTGGGACAACCTTTACCAAAATCTCCCGGGTCCGGGGACCATCTAATTCAATTAAAAAGAGCCCCTGCCACTTTCCCAAAACTATCTTTCCATCTTTAATTATCAGTGAAATGGAGCTCTTTAAAAAGGCAGTCTTCAAGTGGGCCCGGGCGTTGGGATGGGTGTACTCCTTCTCCGGGAGGAGTTGGTTTAGAATTGTCAGCAACTCCCGGCGGAGGGAGATATCACTTTTTTCAAAGAGCAGTAGCCCTGCAGTGGTGTGGGGGAGACAGAGGAGGGCAACCCCATCGGTAATCCCCCGTTTAATCACCACCTCCTCAATTATAGATGTGATGTCGATTATTTGAGAGGTGTACTGGGTCTTTACCTTTATTTTAACCATCTCTCCCCTTTCGCTCCAACTTTTTCCCCTCCTGTCGGTGGAGATAGTTTAGGTATTCTTTTAAAAGTTTGTACTCCTTTTGGGTGAAGAAACGCCATTTCCCAGTTGGGAGGGCGTTCAGTGAGATCCATCCGTAAGAGAGCCGTTTTAAATCCAGCACTTTCCGATTAAATTTCTCGAAAAATCGGCGAATTTCCCGATTTTTCCCCTCTGCTAACACCACTTTTAATGTTGAGAAGTTCTCCCCGTTCTTTAAAATTTGGTAATTTAAAAAGGGTTTCAACTGGAGGCTTTCCTCCCCGGTTAACGGATGGGCTCCCTCTTTTCCGACAGTTGTCCCACTCTCCATCTCCTGCAACATTTCATCGGTGATTGGCCCATCGATTTTCACTTTGTAAACCCGGGGGAGGTCGGAGTTGGAGAGGGCGTGGACCACCTTTGGAGAATCGCTCAAAATTAGCAACCCTTCACTGGCAAAATCGAGCCGTCCCACATAGAGGAAGTGACGGAATCGGGAGGGGAGGGAGTTGTAAATGGTCCGGCGGTTTAACGGGTCCCTTTTAGTTACCAACTCCCCTTTCGGTTTATTGTAGACAATACAGGTATATTTCCCTCCTCTCTTTACCGGTTTCCCATTTACTGCCACTTTATCCCCCTCCTCCACTTGATACCCGGGGCTGGTTACCACCGCCCCATTTACTTTCACTTTCCCTTCAAAAATTAACTGGTCCGCCTCCCGGCGGGAGTAGGTGGTGTGGTGGGAAATAAATTTGTTGAGTCTCATTTCAACTCCTTTTGCAATTTACTAAGTCCTCTGTTGGATTAACTGGTCGAGGGTTTAATCCCAGCTGAGAGGAGGTCGTGGAGATGGACTACCCCAATTACCCGCCCCTCCCGGTTCACTACCGGTAGAAGTTGAATTTTAAACCGCTCCATCTCCTCCAACGCCTCCACCGCCAACCGGCCCGCCCCAATCACCTTTGGCTCTTTGGTACTGTATTTAAAGGCCGGCTCCTCCAACGAAAAGGAGGGGGTGCTCAACGCCCGCCGGAGGTCCCCGTCACTTAAAATTCCCTTTAACCGTCCCTCCCGGTCTAAAAAGAGGAGATGGCCCAGCCGGCCGTTGGTCATCTTTGGAATCGCCTCCCGGAGGGGCTCTAAATCGGTGGCCACTGGGAATTGCCGGTGCATTAAATCCTCCACTTTTACAAAGAGCTGTTTCCCCAGACTCCCCCCCGGATGGAATCGGGCAAACTCCTCCTTTGTAAACCCCCTTCTCTCCATTAATGCCACTGCCAACCCGTCCCCAATTGCCAATGTTAAAGTGGTGGAAGCGGTCGGGGCCACATTCAATGGACAGGCCTCCCGGGGGACCCGAATATCTATTACAACATCACTGGCTTTGGCCAGTTGGGAGTCTAAGTTTCCGGTCATTCCAATAATTGGAATCCCGATCTCCCGGAGATGGGGGAGAATTTTTACCAACTCCTCACTCTCTCCGGAGTAGCTAATTGCCAATACCCCATCGGAAGGTTGGACCATTCCCAAATCCCCGTGGAGGGCCTCAGTTGGGTGGAGAAAAAAGCTGGGGGTTCCGGTGCTGGCGAGGGTAGCGGCTATTTTTTTTCCAATTAATCCAGATTTTCCAACCCCAATCACAATCAATTTCCCGGCAATTTGCTCAATTACCTCCACCGCCTCTGGGAACCCTCTTAAAGAGGCGTTCAACAACCCTTCCGCCTCAATTCTCAAAACCCTTTTTCCAATCTCCAGCAACTCCATACCCCTCCTTTTCTGGGAAATTCCCAAACCCCCTCGGGACTCTCTGGCCAGAAGTTTAACATTTTTCAAAATCTGTGTTATAATTCCAGTGCCCAGCCCTGGAGAAGGGGGTGTTGGGGGCAACGCTTCAGGCCCGGAAGGGAGCAGAGCACCCCCGGCATCTCCTGTCTTCAGGTCCCTGGGTTTAAAGAAATCCAAATTCTATCTTTAAAATTACTTCCCGTTTAAGCTAATTCCAATTGCCCAATTAACATCTATTTTTACCCTCCCCCATTTCCTGATTTCAGGCTCCCGGTGGGGAGAAGGGAGAACCTTTAGCTTTTCCGACCTCCCTTACCCCCTTCAACTCTCCAGTGAAACGGGCCTTGCTATAATCTGGGTTAGAAATTTTTTAAAAAAGGGGGTTCAATGGCCCTACTCCAGTTTCCGGAGGCGTTGGTGAAGGGGTTGGAAGGGGTGGTCCCAATTGAAGAGCGGGAAATTTTACCAATTTGGGATGGGTTGGGAAGGGCAGTTGGGGAGCCGGTTCTGGCAAAACGGCCCTCCCCCCTCTATACAAATGCCGCAATGGATGGGTATGTCGGAAAAAATGGGGGGAGTTGCAGAATAGTAGGGGAGATTTTAGCAGGGGATCGGGAGCAACGGGTTTTAAAGGAGGGGGAGACCTACTACATTGCCACCGGGGCAAAGGTTCCTACCAATGGGAAGTTTGTAGTCCCTGTTGAACAGGTGGAGGTAGAGGGGGAGTGGGTAGAGCTTCCCCCAATGGCCCCTGGGAGTAATATCCGCCCCGCCGGGGAGGAGTTCCAAATTGGGGAGGTTCTCCTCCAACCGGGGAAGGAGCTGGGGCCCCCGGAGGTGTTGGCCCTCACTGGCCAAGGGATTACTTGGGTAAAAACTTTCCGTCCCCTCCAAATTGGAATTTATGGAACTGGAAATGAGTTAATTGAACCGTTCCAATTGGCTGGCCCAGACCAGCTCTACAACAGCAACAGTTATGGGGTTTACGCCCTTTTAAAAAAATATAATTTCCACCCCCACCTTTTTCCAACCCTTCCAGACCAGTTGGAGCTATTGGTGGAGGAGTTGGACCGGGGGCTGGAGGAGTTGGATTTAATTGTCACAATTGGGGGGGCCAGCAGGGGCCGGGCCGACCACCTCCGCCGGGCCCTATCAATTTTAAGGGTGGAAATTGTGGTAGATGGGGTCAATTTAAAACCGGGGAAACCCCTTTTAATCGGAAAAAAGGGACGGAAAATTGTGGTGGGATTGCCGGGGAATCTCCTCAGCAGTTACTTGAACGCCCTCCTCTTTTTACTCCCAATTGCCCGGAAAATGGGGGGATATAGGGCCTACTACCCCACCCTCTGTAAGCGGGTGGTGGAGGAGGAGTTTAAGGTAAATCCGAAAAAGTGGCACTTTGTGTTGGGGGAGGGGAAAGGGGAAAGGTTCCTTCCATATAACCGGTACCGATACGGTTCTGGAATGGTGACCCCCCTCCTCCGGAGTGGGGAAGTGGCTATTTGTCCCCCCGGTCGCCGGGTAATCCCTACTGGAACCCCAGTCTGGACAGTGGGGTTGGAGCCCACCTTTACCGAATCCCCGGAATTACTGTTGAAGGAGTTAAAATGAGAGCCGGTTTAACTGGGGTGGTTGGGATTTTGTTACTACTAGCCGGGTGTCAACAGCCAGTCCAGACCCCAGCTGGGAAAGGGGAGCAAGGGAAGTCAAAGGTGGAAAGGAATCTTTCAATTGAAAGAGGAAAATCTAAGTTGCCAGCTCCAGTTACTCCAACAAAGGAGGAGATTCCAAAAGGGAGAGTGGAGCAAAAGAATCCACCCCCAACTCTAGTGGATTTTCAAGACAACTTCTCCCAATACTCAGTTGGGGCCAATCCCCCCTTTGGGCCGTGGGAGGGGAAAAATAGTGTAATTGCCCAATTTTTTCAACCGGACAACACCCCCGGAAATGTGGTAAAATTTAACTCTGGGGTTATTTGCAATTTCCAAAAGTGGGGAGATTTCAATTTAACCGCAAACTACAAAACCTTTACAATTGGAGTCGTCTCTGTGGACTTAAAAACCCTTGGAAAACCCCAATTTTACCAAATCGACTTCCACGAGGATGGGGTAGAGGTGGACTACTATTTAAACCCATTCCAGAGTAAACTGCTGTTCCAAAAAACCCTTCCAGACCTCCAAATTCCCCCAAATGAGTGGATGGAGTTGGGGGTTCAGCGGAAGGGGAGTTTAGTTAAAATTTCAGTCAATGGGGAGGGGGTGGCCCAGTTAAAATTGATCAATTTAAAGCCGGAGGAGGGGGTCTATATCTGTTTTGAGGGGGATGGTATTGAGGGGGCTCTACTGGATAATGTGGAGATTGTTGGATATCAATTTCCGACCAACTCCGATTCAACTGAGAAGGAGTAACAGTGGGTAGATTGGTTTTGGTGCGCCACGGGAAGAGTATCTGGAATCGGGAAAATCGATTTACCGGCTGGGTAGATGTGGATTTGACCCCAGAGGGGGAGGAAGAGGCTCGGCGGGCCGGAAGAATTCTCCGGGCCCGAGGGTTCCAATTCAATGCCTGCTTCTCTAGTTATTTAAAACGGGCGATTAAAACTGGAATTTTAATTTTAGAAGAGCTGGACCAGCTCCACATCCCCCATTTAAAGGATTGGCGGTTCAATGAGCGGCATTACGGCGGGTTGACTGGCCGGAATAAAGATGAGGTTCGCCGGGAGTTGGGGGAGGAGAAGTTTAAACTGTATCGCCGGAGTTACGATGTGCCGCCCCCTCCAATTCCACTGGATAGTGAATGGCACCCCCGGTTTGACCCCAAATACTCCCATTTACCGGTGGCAATCCTTCCCTCAACCGAGAGTTTAAAGGATAATCAACGGCGAGCAATGGAGGCGTTTTACTCGTTAATCGCCCCCCGGCTGGTGGAGGGGGAAGATTTATTGTTAACCGCCCACGGGAACACAATCCGAGGAATTGTAAAGGCATTGGAGGGGATTTCCGATAAAGATATCGTCAATTTTGAGGTGGCAACTGGGGTTCCCCGGGTTTATGAATTTGATAACAATTTGAGAATTTTATCAGTTCGGGTATTGGAGGAATGCAATAGACCTGCAACAGTTTCCACTTTTTAAAGGGGTTCAAGAGGAGTTGTTAAAACGGTTTTCGGATCAGCTCTTGGTCCGCCGGTTGAAAAAGGGGAGTATTCTCTTTTTGGAAGGGGAGGTCTCCACCTATCTCCACCTCCTAATTGAGGGGGAAGCTCTTGTTTACAAATCTGCGAAAGGGGGGCGGGAGGTGGTAATCCACCGGTTTTCCGGGCCGACAATAATTGGGGAGTTGGCCAATTTAACTGGAACCCCATTCCCAGCCTCTTGCCGGTTGGAGAGGGATGGGGTGGTGGGACTTCTCCGATTTAAAGGGATTTTAGAGGAGCTAGAAAAGGTCCCATTAGCCTATAATTTTCTCCAATCCCTCGCAAAGAAGATGCTCTTTTTGGACAATTTAATCCACTCCTCCCTCCTGCTGGACTCGGAAGCCCGGATTGCTAAATTTATTTATGAAAATCCAGACCTGTTTGAGAGTTTAAAACAGCACCATGTCGCCTCTATTTTAAATATAAAACCGGAGACCCTCTCCCGAAAGTTGCTCCGATTTAAAGAGTTGGGAATTATTGAAAACCGTCACGGTCGACTGGTAGTGGTGAATCGGGAGAAAATTCCGGTCCATTTCCAGTGGTAGAGGGGGGAGAGGAGGAATTTAAAAAATTATAAGGAGGAGAGATGGAGCGGGTAATTAAAGGGAGAGTGTGGAAATTTGGGGATAATATCGACACCGATGTAATAATCCCGGCCCGGTATTTGAACACCTCCGACCCGGCAGAGTTGGCAAAACATGTAATGGAGGATATCGATCCGGAGTTTCGGAGTAAAATGGAACCGGGGGATATTATTGTAGCAGGGGAGAATTTTGGGAGTGGAAGTAGCCGGGAACATGCCCCAATTGCGTTAAAAGCAGCTGGGGTGGGGGCGGTAATTGCGAAGAGTTTTGCCCGGATTTTTTACCGGAATAGTTTCAATATGGGGTTGCCAATTTTCCAGTTACCGGAGGCAGACCGGATTTCAGAAGGGGACCAAGTGGAGATAGATATGGAGAAAGGGGTAATTAAAAATTTGACAAAAGGGGAGGAATACTACTTCACCCCAATTCCCCCATTTATGCAGCAGTTGATTGAGTCAGGGGGGTTGATTAATTACGCTAAAAAACTATTAAAAGAGGGGGAAATTTAAACTGATAATCTACATCGAAGAGGGGGTTGCCAACTGGCCTAAAACTCAGGAGATTTTGGAGGGGCTGGGGGAGGGGATTCAACCGGTCCCGATTAAAAATTATCAAGAGGTCTTCAACCCCAACTACAACGACTACCACTTCCAAAAACGGAAGCTGAGGTTAATTCTAGCTGAAAAGAAGGGGAGTTTCCTCCAGAAGGGGAGCCCCCTTTGCAATAATCGGGGGCGACAGTTTTACTACTCCACCCAACTGCTGGGGTGCCCATTCCACTGCCACTACTGCTATTTAGGGGGGCTCTACCCCTCCGGCTACCTAGTGCTCTTTTTAAATTGGGAGAAGCTGAAGGAGGAGGTAATGGCCCTCCAAAAGGGAGCCTTTTTGGCAATTAGTTATGAGAGTGATTTGTTGGGGGTGGAGAGGCTCTTCAGGGCCCATCCCTTTTGGATAGAGATCGGCCGGAATAGGCCAGACCTATTGATAGAGAGTAGGACTAAATCGGCCAACCATCGGCTCTTACCGGAGGCCCCCCCTCCCAATTTTATTTTAACGACCACTTTAACCCCAACCCCCCTCCGGCAGTGGGAGAAACGGGTTCCCGAGGTGGAAAAGCGAATTGAAGGGGTAAAAATTGCCCGGGAAAAGGGATACCGGGTGGAGGTGGCAATTGAACCGGTGGTCCGGTTCCCGGGGTATCAGTTGGAGTATCGGAGGTTGGAGGAGTTGATCCGGAAAGAGCTGGGGGAGATTCCAATCCAGTGGGGGGAGTACCGGATACCCTCCCAACTCTTAAAACGGCTCCGAAAAAGGGTCCCTTCTCCGGTGAACTACTACCCGTTCCGGCAAACTGGAGGGGTGGCCCACTACCCTCCCCCCCTTCAGGAGACCCCCCCTACTGGCCCAGTGGGAGACCCCTCCCAGGAACCCCTCTCCCCGGAAGGGTTTCCCCGCCCTTTTAAATAGAGGGGGAGAGAGCCCTCCTCCTTTCCAAAATCTCCCTGATTTAATATTTCCCCGGTAGAATATCCAATCTTCCAAAAGAAGTTCCGATTGGAATGGACCCCCAGCCGGGGAAATTAAAAAAAATCGATTAAATGGGGCCTTTTTACTTTTAATAAGGAGCTTTAGAATGAAACAGCAAACCAAATTTGCTACCACTTTTGGAGCCTCAGTTGTAAAAGATGGGGACCTTTATAATCAAGGGGTGGAGTTGGGGCGATTTCTGGCCCAGCGGGGATATGTGGTAAAGTGTGGCGGATATGGGGGGTTAATGGAGGCGGTGAGCCGGGGGGTTTCGGAAATCGGGGGAAAAGTGATTGGGATTGGAATTCTCCCGTTTGAAGGGAGGCGGGAGAACCCCTTTTTGTCGGAAAAAATCGTCGTAGGGGACCTTTTTGAACGGCTTCGACTTCTAACCGCCGATTCAGAGCTCTTTGTAATTCAAAAAGGGAGTATTGGAACCCTCAACGAGCTCTTTGCAGTTTGGGTTTTAAAATATGCGTTGGGCCGGGAGATTCGAATCTGCCTAATTGGGGAGGAGTATCAAGCCCTCTACAACTGCCCCTTCATTCCTCCGGAGCGGTTGGGGGAGATAGAGGTTTTTAATACATTGGAGGAGTTTAAAGCCTCCTTCGACTCCGAAAATCCCCTTTTTTAATAAAAAAGGAGCGGGGTAATGGCCCCCGATTACCAGTAGAAAAACGGGAGGAGAGTTCTCCGTTTCTCCCGGTGCTGTTTCTTTTGTTCCTCCTCTTCAGCTGAGGTAGGATTGAGGGTGGTGGACATTTTTGTCGCTACCGCTGGAATTGGTTCAGTGGAGATAATATCTATCTGAACAACCCCTTCATCCGGGAAGAAGTGGAGTTTGTAGTGGACCCGGTAGTGGGTTTCTATTAACATTTTATAGAGGTTATATCGGGTACTTTTATACACCTCTAAACAACTACCGCTGGGGAGTTCTTTCCCCAACCCCAAAATCAATCTCTGCCCCGACTTATTACAGATTTTAACCTTTTTAACCTTCCGCTCTGAGAGTTGGGAGGCCAGCCGAGGGGGTTGGGAGTTGGAATGGAATTGGGAAGAGCTCCTCCCTTTTGGAGCGGTGGAGGCAGTGGATTTGGAACCGGTCTTAGTCGAAGAATATTTACTGGATTGGGTTCTAGCTGTCCCACTCTTCCGTTGGGGGGCGGGGGCCCCAAAGAGCGATAAATTGGAGACAGGGGTACACCCTGTTAAG
The DNA here is from genome assembly GCA_039831255.1 of Campylobacterales bacterium. Lineage (GTDB taxonomy): Bacteria > Campylobacterota > Campylobacteria > Campylobacterales > Nautiliaceae > PUXY01. Next base: position 1,095 of record JBDONQ010000270.1, on the reverse strand, counting down.
AGGAGGATGCCCCCCCCTCCGACTATTCCTATTACCCCTCTCAAATTCATCGGTTACCCTTTTAACTGTTGAAATATCTCTACCAATCGGGAGAAGGTCCGGGTCAATTTTACAAAAAAAACAATACCGATTAATCCAATTAGGTAGATTGTTGTCAAAATTTTTATTGGATAGGTATCCATTGTGAAGGTCAATGGACTCATCGATGGGAGTTCCATATTCTCTTTTATTGCAGTGTATTGACTAATTAGGGAGTAGAGGGTAAAAGTATTGTTAAAGAAGGAGAAAATTAAAAGATTTGCAATTATAAAAATCAGTAATCCAATCACTGTGAAGGGGGTTAAAAAAATCATATCTTTCTCATCCTCAATCTGGAGGGGAGCTACCCCCCGGCTAATCGCCAACCCATACTGGAATAGAAGCCGGCTGTTGAGCCCTAAAATTACAATTGCCCCAATAAAAAAGTCGTACTTGGTGCTCCCAATCTCTTTCAATTTCTCCAGTATTTGGGAGTTAGAGGTGGAGAAGAGAACAATTTGAAGCCGGGCATCCTGGGCTCTACTCAGGAGGTCCAAAATAGATGAAAAAGTAAGGTAAATTAATGTGAAGAGAATCCCCCCAAAGATAATTGGCCTCCATCGGCGGGCCTCTGGGAACCTCATCTGAAGGTAATCGAAGAGTAAAGCTATCAACACCAGCGACCCAAAAATAACTACCTGGGGGTGGGTCACAATTTTGTGAAAAAATTTTAAATCGGAAGGGCTGGGGAGGAGGTAGTCGAAAATATTCCGAAATACTAAAAAGAGAAACCCCCCTATTAAAGCTACCCCCCCGCTCAAGAGTGCAATCTCCATTCCCTTTTGCCACCCCCCCTTTCCCCATTCCCCTTCCCCCTTTTGCCCCTTTTTCAACCGTTCACTCCACCAACTACTCATCAGCTTGAGTCATAAAGTAGTAAACCAGCCCAACAAATGTCAGAGCGGTAATAAATGCAGAGGAGAGGACAATTCCAAAATCCATCTCCAACCTCCTTTTCCACTGGGTTTTAGAATTGTATCAAAGCGGAACCCTTATTCCGAAAGATAGAAAAATACT
>JBDONQ010000067.1:0-2910 GCA_039831255.1 Campylobacterales bacterium | reverse complement strand
TAACCCGGCAGGGGTTCGGATTTTTAACCCCGTTGGGGCCGAAAAAGGGCAGAGACCTTTTTATCGCCCCCTCCGATCTCCACGGGGCCAACGATGGGGATTTGGTAATCGGAAAGCTCCTTCCAAGTCGACGCCGGGGCCGAAGGAGGGTAAAAGTTATCTATCTATTGGAGAAACGGTTCCCAGTCCGGGTTGTCTATTTGGAATTTTTAAAGAGGAGGGGTCGGAAAATCCCGGTATTGAGGAATATAAAAACTGGGGAACCCCTTTTTTTAAAACCGGTGAAAGGGCTCAAAAAACTCCCCCCCGGGACAGTTTTAAAACTGGATAGCTACACGAATCGGATTTTGGAGGTGTTAGGGGTACTGGAGGATCCAGCTGTAGATGAGCGAATCTCCCTCGCCCTTTACAACCGGCCGGATCAATTCTCAAAAAAGGCCCAATTGGAGGCGGAGGCCTTTGGGGAACAACTGGAGCGGGATTTCTATCCGGGCCGGGTCGATTTAACCCATCTTCCCTTTGTTACAATCGACCCAGAGGGGGCGAAAGACCACGACGACGGAATCTATTTCAACCCAGAGAGCCGGACCGTTTATGTGGCGATTGCCGATGTTTCTGAGTATGTCTACCCCAATGGAGGGATAGATCAAGAGGCTAAAAGTAGGGGATTTTCTGTCTATTTCCCACACCGGGCAGTCCCAATGTTACCCCCCCAATTGAGCGAAAATCTCTGCTCTTTAAAAGAGGGAGAGGAGCGGTTGGCTCTCATTTTTAAAATCTCCTTTACCCCCGACTGGAAAGTGGAAAAGGAAGAGTTGATAGAGGGGATTATTAAAGTTAAAAAGCGGTACAGCTACCCTGAGGTGGACCGATTTTTGGAGCAGGTGGAGAGGGGGGAGGAGTTGGAGGAGTTGGAGAATCGGGAGATTTTTAAATGGCTCTTCCCGTTCCACCAACTGGCCCAACAACTCCGGAAAAATCGGTTAAAAAGGGGGCTCACTTTTGAGAGTGACGAAATTCGGATGAGGTTAACCCCCGATTTGGAATTGGAGGAGGTCTGGTATGAGTCGGAGACCCCCTCCCACCAGTTGGTGGAGGAGGCGATGTTACTGGCAAATCGGGCCGCCGCAGAGATGATTGAGTTTGGGATTTTCCGGGTCCATGATGAACCTTCAAAAATGGCAGTGAAAGAGCTCTACACAACTCTGGAGCTATTGGGGATTGAAATTGGGAAAGGGAAAAGGCCCTTCCCGGAGGTGGTTCAACAAATCCAACGGCAAGCGGAGGAGCTGGGAATCCGCAGATATGTGGATAAATTGATTATTAAAGCCCAACAGCAGGCCCAATACGCCCCGGAGAACCGGGGCCACTTTGCATTGGGGTTTTCCAAATACACCCATTTTACATCCCCAATTCGACGCTACTCCGATTTAACCCTCCACCGGATTTTAAAAGCGATTCTCCATCGGCAGAAACGGCAGTTGGATTACCTGCTCCGGGAGGTGGGGCCGTTGACCGACCAACTCTCCAAGTTGGAACGGGAGGTTCAAAAAGTGGAGTGGGACTTTTACGACAGGAAGTTTGCCCGGTGGGCCCAAAAACGGATTGGGGAGAGTTTTATTGGAATTGTAGAGGATTCGGACCCTCCCTCAATTGTCCGCTTGGAAGATCCGGAGATAGTGGGGGCCCGGATTTTTTTAGAGAGCATAAAAGAGTACCCCCTATTTCAGCGGGTAAAGGTGAAAATCACCCGGGTTGATTTTCCAGCGGCGAAAATTTACGGAGAGGTATTGGAGGAGTTGGAGCTTCCCTATCGCTCCACCTCAGCTGACGGAGAAAGGGAGGGAGATGGAGAGTAAAAAGTGGAAATTGGTAGAGGAGTATCTAATTCGATTTATCCGGGAAGAGATTGAGAAGACTGGAATCACCAGAGGGGTTTGCGGTTTAAGTGGGGGAATCGATAGTGCAGTTGTTGCAATATTGGCTCAAAAAGCGTTGGGAAGGCGGTTCCGGGCCATTTTAATGCCTTCTCAATACTCCTCCCCGGAATCGATAGCCGACGCTGAAAAGTTGTGTAAAAAGTTTAAAATCCAGTATGAGGTGGTCCCAATCACCCCGATTTTAAAGGCCTACCCGTTGGAGGATAAACTCCGACTGGGGAACTTCTCCGCCCGGATTCGGATGGCAATTCTCTACGATAAAAGCGCCCAATACAACGCCCTTGTATTAGGGACCAGTAATAAAAGTGAACTGCTTTTGGGATATGGAACAATTTATGGGGATTTGGCCTCGGCACTGAACCCAATTGGAGATCTCTACAAAACTGAGATTTTTGAGTTCGCCCGCTATTTAGGGGTAATAGAGGAGATTTTAAAAAAGCCCCCTTCCGCCGACTTGTGGCAGGGGCAGAGTGATGAACAGGAGTTGGGGTATTCTTATCAGCAGATAGACCCAGTTTTAATTGAGTTTGTGGATAACCGGGCCACCCGGCAGGAATTGTGGGAGAAGTTTGACCGAGAGTTGGTTGATTTTGTCCTCTCCCGGGTTTTTAAAAATCAATTTAAACGAAAAATGCCGATAATTCCCAAATTGAAAAACAGGACAATCACCCACGACTTCCATTACGAACGGGATATTGGGTTATAGGGGGACAGGTGAAGGGGTTTATTTTAAGAACCCAACTGGTCCGGGAGGAGGATTTAATTGTAGAAGTTTTAACCCCTTCCAGTCGGCTCACCCTCTACCGATTTTACGGGGCCCGGCACCCCCAACTCCAGGTGGGGTATTTAATCGATTTCTATCCGGAAACCCCCAAAAATTATCCAACCCTTCGACTCCGACATCCAATCCACCTCCAATTGGGGTTTGAGCTCTCCTTCCACCATCTCTACTGGTGGCAACGGTTTATTG
>JBDONQ010000191.1:0-2916 GCA_039831255.1 Campylobacterales bacterium | reverse complement strand
CCCCAATTCCCCCCCAATCCTACTCCCTCTACTTTGGATGGTTAATTCTGGAACTCCTCCGGGGGAGGGGAAGTCGGGTTATACTGAAATGGCCCAACGACCTCTACTTAATTGGGGCTGGAAAGGTTGGAGGAGTTTTAACATCGGTGGGCCGTAGGGGGGGGCGGAAATTTTTAGTGGCGGGGATTGGGATAAACACTTCCAAACCGGTCCCCCCTTTCCCCCGGCTGGATATTCCAGTTAAAAACCGGGAGATTGTGGAGGGGTTTATTGGAAGGGTTGAAAGGCCCCCCCGGTGGGAAGAGGTGTTTCGGAAGTATCGCCGGGAGTTCTACCTCTACCGGGGGATTTTGGGGATTGAGGGGGAGTTAACTGAAGTTGGGGAGTTAAAAATTGGGGCTGAGGTGAGAGGGGGGTGGCGGTAAGGAGAGGTGGAAAAGGGAAAAGTGGTCAAATAGGGTCCCGTTCCTAAAAGAGATTCCCCTCCCCTCAGAAGTTTTAAAAAATTTTGAATAATTACCCACAGTTGAAGGGTCGAAGGCCCTATTTTTTGGGTAAGGAGAGGAGATGGAGTCACGGGAAGAGTTAATTTCAAAACTTCGCCGGGGGGTAAAGATTGGAATGCATCTCCTTCAAAAACCGGGTCTCCTCCAGCAGGTGGGGATTGACCCGGAAAAACTCCGGCGGGAAGTCCAAATTGCCGGTCGATTGGCGGAGAAGCTGGAGCGGAACCAGTTTGAAGTGGCAATTGTCGGACTGGAGAATTCTGGAAAATCCACATTTGCCAACGCACTGGTTGGGGGACTCATTTTCCCCTCTGCAGACCGGCGGTGCACCTACACTTCAGCCCAGTTAAAATACCACCCCACCGATCGGGCCCGGATTATCCTCTACACTGAGGAGGAGTTTCAAGCCCTATTTCAGCAACTCCTCCGGGAGTTGGGGTATCCCAATTGGGAGCAGGTCAATTTTAGAAATTTAACTGTCTCCCAATTCGAGCAACAGATTGGGGAGAAGAGGAATAGCACCGATGAGCGGATTGTAAAATTAATCCGAGAATTGCGGGAGATTCTGGAGTGCCAGAGTAGTCTCCAGTTGACAGGAGATATATTGGAGTTTGAGGGGAATCAGATTTACAGCCCCCAATTTCAAGTTTACATCACTGGGGAGGAGATTGGGGGGGATGTGGATGTGGGAAAACCCCGGAGTGTGAAGAGTATTGAGATTTTCTCCAGCCAGTTGCGGGAATTCCGAAATGGGGTTATTTACGATGTCCCCGGTTTCGATTCCCCTATTTTCCTCCACCATCAACAGACAATTGAACGGCTTCAAAACGCCGATGCGTTAATTCTAATTACCAGTTTAGATAAACCCAACCTAAATATCCACCAATTGACCCTCCTCCGGGAGAGTGATCGGGATGGGATTCCCCTCTCTGAAAAGACTTTTGTCTATGGAAATAAGCTGGACACAAAACGGAACCCAGAGGACCGGGAGAAAGCTACTCAAGCGTTAAAACGGGATGTAATAAAAGAGGGGATTGCAAAAAGTGATAGAATTTTATTTGGAAGCGCCAAAAAGTACCTGCTGGAGAGGGGAATTTTAAGCGCTTCCCCGGAAGAGCTCTCCGCTTTTCAGAATGTCCCCAGTAATGTGGAGGAGTTACGGAAGAAGTTGGAGGAGTATTTCCGGAATGAGCGGTTCCAAATTTTGAGGAGGAGGGGGGAGGAGGCTATCCAGCAAATCTCCGCGGGAAGTCACCAAATTCTCCAGTGGTGGCACCAAAATTTCTCCCCAGAGCAGATTGCCGGGGCCCGGAACCGGATTATCCTCCGGTTGGGGAACCGGGTTAGAAATGCCCTTAAAAGGGCTGTTTATCAAGAGCGGACCCACTTAAAACTGAACAAAAGCAACAAATTGGCGGAAAAGTTGAAAGTTAAAATCCGGGAGAGGGGTGGGTTGGAGGAGTTGGATAGAGACTCTCCAATTATAAGTGAAGCCCTCCACCGGATTGACGCGTTGAGTCCAATTGAAAATATTGAAAAATTTGAACAGGAGGTTCGGAACATCTTAACAACTCTCTATTTGAACCGGTTCACCCGGATTGTGGCTGAATTGGGGGAAGAGGAGTTCCAAGAGGTGTTGGAGAGGATTATTCAGCGATTCTTTGAAAATTTGGGTAGGAGGGAACCCCGGTTGGGAACCGAGCTCCGGAAGACCCTTCTCCAGCTTTGGCAGACTCCAGAGGAGCGGGAAGCGGGGTTCCGGTATGTAGTGGAGCGGTTTACCCGGTTACTCTTCGACCTCCTGCTGGAGACCCGCAGGGATAGTAAAGACCGGCTCACTAAATATCAAAACAATAAGGAAGAAATAGAGTTTTTAACTTACTATTTAAAAGATAAGAAAAAGTTGAATGATGCAATAGATGCCTCCTCCATCCGGCGGGGGGGGCGACCTCTCAATTCCAATTCCCGGAACCGAAATCGGAACCCCCATTGGGAGGGGATGGAACCGGTTTTAGCCGATGTAAACCGGGATATCCAGTTATTGGTGGAGATTTTGGTTGAGGGGTCGATTGATGGAATCAATCCAGATTTGGTCTTTTTGGCAATTATCGATAAAGATTTATTGAAAATTTTGGATATGTTGAGGGATGGGGAGTTGGATGAGAAGTTGAGCCGGTTTATCGGAGAGGGGGTAGAACTTCTCCGTGGGGAGATGGAAGGGGAACTCCGGGAGATGGAGCAACTCCATCACTGGATAGAGGAACTCTCCCGGCTCTCGTGAGCTACCCCGCCTTAAAAGGTGGAGCTTCCTGCTTCACAGGTAGATGACTAGTCTGTATAAACAGACCCCGCCAGAGCTACCTCCACAGCCATTAATTCGGACTGCTCCACCCCTACTTTTTATCGGCTT
>JBDONQ010000125.1:0-2925 GCA_039831255.1 Campylobacterales bacterium | reverse complement strand
TATTGGGTTAGCAAACGGTTTGTGAGACAATAACCTAAAAAGTAGCGACAGCTAAGCCACAAAGGGAGAATAACAAAGTCGCCGAAATTAGGTATCGAACAGCCCAGTGAACCTGTGGAGACGCTCGGATAAGAGGGTCTGGGAAGCAGGAAACCCTGACTATAATCTCCGATTTAATTAGGGAGGGTAGCTTCCTTTTAGACTCCTTCCTCCAAACCAAATGAGTGGAGAGAGATAAATTCCCCGTTGTTACCAATAATTTAAAAAACAATAAAGTGGTGATAATTCCAGCTCCTCGGCGGTGATAACCAAATTGAAAGAAAAAACGGAATAGTCTGTGGTGGTCCCGGAAGTTCATTGAGATAGAATCGATAAAATAGAAAAGCTCAACTTGCTTCCATTGATGAAAAATTAAGCTAGTTCAAATAACCCCTTTTAAATAGTGGATTTTCCAGCTCTTGGAATTTTTTACGGGAGTCCAGAGAAGAGTTAGTTAAAATAATTGACGGCAATAGAGTGGAATTTGACAAAAATCCAATTTAAATTGGTTAATTAGCTTAAAAATCGATTGAACTAAAGGAGTTTTTCCAGCTCTTTTAAAACAATTCTGGGGTCAATTAAATGGCTATTGAAAAGACGCCGGTCCACCTGCCCCCGTTGGACCTCCACCGACCGGCAATACCGATTTTCCAAAATTTTGTTCCGATAGGTACAGGTGTAGAGAATTAAATTTGGAATATTGTTGGCCCACCCAATAAAGACCGGCCCAGTGTCGTGGCCAATGATTAAATCCACTTGGGAGAGAAGGCTTTTTAACTCCCCCAAACGGTATTGGACCAGATGCCCCTCCCCAACCTTTTCCAAAATTTGGGCCCCATACTCCTTCTCCTCCTCTCCAAAGTAGGGGATAATTAAGTTGGCCCCTTTTAACCCCTTTCCAATCTGAACCCAACTCTCCACCGGTAACTTTCGGCACTCCCAAGTGCTCCCAATTACAAAGGCTACATTGGGACGATTTTTCGAAAGCTCCGGGAAATTCCTCTGCTCAAACTGCAAAAGGGGAGGGTGCTCTATTAAAAATTCCCGGTTGTAAACCCCTGCTATCCCCATATACCGCTCCGTCGCAACCCAATTGGGGTTCACCGGCACTTTCCGGGTGTAAAAGAGTTCTGCCACCCGTTCCCGGGAGGGGGTTCCCCCAATCCGTTTTCCCCCCTTTTTTGAGATAATCCAACTTAAAACCCCACTTTTGATTAGCCCTTGAAGATCCACCACCTTTTCAAAAGAGTAGTGGCCCAACTCCCGGATTGTCCCCAACAATTGCCGAAGATTTCGCTCCTTTTTAATCTCCCGGAGGGGGACTGGCACCACCTCTTGAACCCACCGATTCCCCTCCAAAATTTCCGAGAAACTCTGATCCACAAAAAAGGTGAGTCTTTCCCCTTTCTCCGCCAGAAGGGGCAACACAATTGTGGAGTGGATTACATCTCCCAATGAGCTCAATTTTACAATTGCCCCCATTTAATTGAGCCCTTCCAACATTTAATTGAGCCCTTCCAACTCCTCCAATGTTGCCACCAACGCCCCCAATTTGTTATTCACCTCTTTAAACTCCAATTCCGGTTTTGAGTCGGCTACAATTCCTGCCCCCGCTTGGAACACCATCCGCTCCGGTTCCCAGAGGGCGGTTCTAATCGCAATTGCTGTATCCATATCCCCTGTAAAACTGAAATAGCCCACTGCCCCGCTGTAGAAGCTCCGCTCTACCCCCTCATACCGGGCGATTAACTCCATCGCTTTAATTTTTGGGGCCCCCGAGACAGTTCCAGCTGGAAAAGTGGCCCGGAACAGGTCAAACTGGTCCAACCCCTCCCGGAGTTCCCCAACCACATCACTCACCAGATGCATTACATGGGAGTACCGCTCCACCCGCATCAACTCTGAAACTTTTACAGACCCCCCCTTTGCAACCCGGCCCACATCATTTCTCCCCAAATCCACCAACATTATATGCTCCGCCTGCTCTTTTTTATCCCTTTTTAGCTCCTCTTCCAACTCCAAATCCCGTTTCAATGTCCCCCCCCGCTTCCGGGTCCCAGCAATTGGCCGGACCAAAATCTCACCCTCTTCCAATTTTGCCATTATCTCCGGAGAGCTTCCAATCAGGGCAAAATCCCGGAAATCTAAATAGAAGAGATAGGGGGAGGGATTTTTACTCCGGAGGAGTCGGTAGAAGGAGAGTTTCTCCACCTCCCCGGGAACAATTAACCGGTTGGAGAGGACAATTTGAAAAATATCCCCCCGGCGAATATGCCCTTTTCCAGCTTCTACAATTTCGTAAAACTGTTCCCGATTGAATTGGAAGTAGGGGGTCCCCTCCAACTGGGCCCCCTTCAGGGGGATTAGGGTGTAGGGGGAGGTTAAAAGTCTCTTAATTTCCGGAATCAGTTGGTCACTCTCCCGGTCGTTGGAGATAATTTGGAGTTGGGAGGTCCGGTGGGAGTAGATTAATAGAAGTCGGGGCCGGGTGAGTCGGGCCACCGGAATTTGGATTTGCCGGTCCAATCTTTGAAAATGGGGGGTTAAAACCGGTTCAAAATAGGGAACAATCTCAAATCCAATATATCCAATAAATCCATCGGGAAAGGAGATTCCCAACTCCTCCCCCCGGCGACGATACTCCCGCTGGTCTAATTGGGAGTAGAGGGTTTGAAGGTACTCAATTAACCCACCGGCAATTTTCTTTTCTTCCCCCTTTTTTCGATGGGTGACAACCCCATTTTCAAACAGAATCTCCTCTTGGGCCCCAATTGCAATAAATGTGTAGTTTCCATTTTCATTTTGAACCCCACTCTCCAGCAGGAAGAGGGGCTCCTCCGGGAGGAGGGGGTCCAAAATTGAGAGGAGGGAGAGGGGGCTCAGCTG
>JBDONQ010000039.1:0-2930 GCA_039831255.1 Campylobacterales bacterium | reverse complement strand
TGGATCAAAAATTTGATGTATTCGAGCAGAGCTACTACACCGAAGGGGGGTGGGGAGGGGAGATTCTCCGGTGGATTCTGGAGGAGAGCGGGCTCCAACGGTTTATCCGGACTAATAAAGGGGAGAAGGCCTCTACAACTACTTTAATGTTGGATTTCCACAATCTCCGATTAATTATTGAAACCGGTTTCCCTCCGGAGGTGCTGTTAAAAAAAGCTGGCCACTACAATGTAAATTTTAAAGAGCAACGGGCCAAATTTTTAAAATGGGTCCAGGACCAGATAAAAGAGTTGGGGAATAGGTACAACAATTGGAAAGGGTTGGGAGTAATTCTGTTTCTCCCGACAGAGGGGCTCTTCAAACTGGCAGTAGAGGAGGGGGTTTGGGAGGAAGGGGTTCGGAACAGAATCTATATCGCCTCCCCAACCACACTGGTACCGATGCTCCGGCTGGTCTATATGATTGTTCGCTCTTATAATTTTTCCCTACAACATCGGAAAAAGTGGGAATTTTTAGCTTCAGTGGAGGAGTGGGCCCAACAGGTTTTGGAAGAGGGGGAAGAGTTGCGCCGGCAAGGGTGGGATTCTATTGAACGGGCTGAACGGATGGAGCAAAAAGCCCAGAGGGTATTGATACAGTTGAACTGGTTTGTGGATGGGGGGGATTCAGACCAATTGGCTCCTCCAACTGGAACCCCCCCAAAACCGACCACCCCATCGACCCCGGGGGGTACCCCTCAAACTCCCAACTCCCCTGAAAAGGGGCCCGGGTCCGGGGGGAGTGGGGGGGCTTCCCGACCCCTCCAAACCCCCAATCGGGGGGGGAACCCCCCAACCGGATAAAAGGATAGAGGGGGAGTCGGAGAAGGGGGAAGGGGAAAAGAAGGGGTAGTAAAATTATTAGGGGCAATTGTCGCCTTTTTAACCCTCCTGTGGGGAGGGCCCCTTTATTTAATGGAGACGGGACAATTACCGGAGAATAGGGGTTTGGTCCGGCTCTAGAGATTGGAAGGGACGGGCTCCATTAGGGAGACTCCCCTAAAAATAGTGCCAATTGGGGCAACCCTCTCCCCCCTTTCCCTCACCTTTTCCGAAGTTGTAACCGGAAAAGGGGTCTTTTTTTAATCGGGGGGAGAGGGGGGTCTCAGGATGGCGTCCCTCAATCCAATTTCGGGGGTGGGAAGGGGATTTAAAAAATTTGTGGCGGGGGGAGAAGGGGATAGGGGTCTCCGGGGCCCTTTGTCCCAAAAATTGAACCCCAATTTTAATAGTGGCCGAGGGTCGGAAATTGAAGTGGGAGGAAACTCCTTCGCTACTCCTCCTCAGTTGGGGAAAGGGAGGATTTCTAGAAGAGGGGGAGGAGCTCTGCTGGTGCCGGTTAACTCCCAACTTCCGCCTCCTCCGGTGGGGAGTAATCCCCAATTCAGCCGGGGGAAGGGTTTGGAGAGTGGGGGTAACCCCCCGGGGGGGGGTAGTGGCAGGGGGGAGTCCAATTGGGAAGGGCCAAGCCCCCGCCCTCTGGATTTTTACCCTCCTCCGCTAACTCTCCCCTTTTTGGTACCCTTTCTATTCTTAAATCCTATTCCGTTTAAAAAGGAGGTAAGATGAGATTTGTCTCAATTATTATCGGAAGTAAAAGCGATTACGAAATAATGAAAGAGTGTGGAAAAGTGCTGGAAGGATTCCAAGTTCCCTACGAATTTCTAATCTCCTCAGCCCATCGGACTCCAGAGCGGACCCATCAGTATGTGAAAGAGGCGGAAAAACGGGGATGCCGGGTATTCATCTGCGGGGCTGGAATGGCTGCCCATTTGGCAGGGGTTGTGGCCAGTTTAACTACAAAGCCAGTAATAGGGGTTCCAATGAAAGGGGGGATTTTGGACGGATTGGATGCCCTCCTCTCAACAGTTCAAATGCCCGGGGGAATGCCGGTAGCAACGGTGGCGGTTGGGAAAGCAGGAGCTAAAAATGCCGGTTATTTGGCAGTTCAAATTTTAGCGGTGGAGGATCCGGAGCTTCAAGCTAAATTGGAGGAGGAGAGAATCGCCCAACGGAAAAAGGTAGAGCTAGATTCCGAAAAGGTGGAGGTCCGGATAGAGGAGTGAAATTTAAACTTTAACCGGTAAAATTGTAAAGGGAGGGGAGTTTTAATAATTAAGGAGTTTGAGATGAATAGGGTTCTTAAAATTGGAGTTGCACTCTCAATTGGGGTTTTGTTTGGGTTTGGAACCTCTATTAGCCAACTGGAAGAGGAAGGGGTGAAGGAACAAGCTTACTGCTTTTTGGCAAAAATTTATAAAAATTGCCAAGAAATGGCAAAGGAGAAGGGGATCACCAGCGGAGAGGATTGCCGGGATGAAGGGGCACTGGTGACATTAATCGTGGTTGGAGAGGTGAGCAAAAAAGGGATTGTAGGGGATAAATTGAGCAAATTTGGGGGGGTGGTCTACTCAATCTGTACAAAGGGGTGTTTAAAGGATTCCGAAGAAGAGGAGAAATTGAGGGAGCATTGCCCTTCCCAGTTTGAGGAGTAGGGGAAGGAGGGGGAAGGGAATTTAAGAATTTCCAATTGGAATTAAAGGATTAAACGGTAGAGAATTTTCCAAACTCTTCTCTTCACTTTTCCAATCCCTTTAGAAAAATAGGGTCCCCTTTAGAGCCATTTTAAACTTCTCTTTTCTTAGGAGGATGGTGACGACTCTTCCAATTTGATTTCAAACTGACACTGGAGAAAAGTTGAAAAGAGGAAAGGGAGATTGCCCCTTTTTAAAAATCTTCCCTTTTCCCTCTCCCTCCAAATCCCCTTTAGCAAATCCCGCCGAAACCATCGCCTTTTAAGGCGGTGATGAAAGGCGGATAAAAAAATTCTCGGAAATTTAATTTCCGTTTGAATTTTTTTATAAATTTTATTTTAATAGCGATAACCAAGTT
>JBDONQ010000206.1:0-2935 GCA_039831255.1 Campylobacterales bacterium | reverse complement strand
TAGCGGGGTTGGGCCAACCGCTCTAGAATCCTCAATTTGTTTCTAAGTTGGAGTAGTTTCCGTTGATACCCCCGCTCCTCCTCCACCAACAACTCCAGTTCCCGCCGGAGGGTGTCGCTATTCCCCCGGAGGGTGCTTCCCAACTCCTCCAACTGGAGAATCTGCTCCTCAATCTCCAACAACCGCTCCACCATCGGGAGAAGTTCCCCTTTCCGAAGGGCTTTTTCAAAAATTGCCGGGGTTCCCCCCCGGTTTGGGAGGTGGGCTTGAAGGTTGTAAATTAGGTTCAACTGAAATAAAAGGGTTGGCAGACGCTCCACCCGGTCCCGCTCCTTCAACTCCCGGAGTTCCCGAACTAAACCCTTCAACTGGGCCACCCGCCGGGGGGAGGCCAACTCCTCTGCCTTTTCCAACTGGTAGTAAAGCTCTTGAAACTCCCTTTTTTTCCGCTGGAGGGCTTCATTCTCCTCTACAAATTGAAACTCTAACTCCAAATTTTCCCTCAATTCCCGTTCCAACCTCTCCTTCCGCCCTTTAACCCTCTCCAACTTCTCCTCCAACTGAGCCAACCGGGCTTTAGTCCGGTCCAACTCCTCTTTCAAAATCCGACTACTGGTGTACCGGTCCAAAATCTTCCGAATCTGCTCCCTCAACTCCCGGCGGGCCCCCTTTGTGTAGTAGACAAAGGGCAAAATCTGGTTGGAGTTTTCCAAAAAGGGGGTCAATTTCTCCTTTAGCACTTCCACTGCCGGCACTTTTTGGGAGACAATTAAAACCCTCTTCCCGGCCCCAATCGCTGTTAATGCCACTGCCGCAATTGTGTGGGATTTCCCGGTTCCTGGAGGGCCTTGAATGTAGGAGATTTCATGGGCAAAACTTCGCTTTACCCCCTCCCATTGAAGGTCGGAGAGGGGGAGGGGGAGCATCTCCTCTACCCTCCTCTCAATCTCCTCCCAAACTTTCTCCTGAAACTGGATTCTTCCCCGGTGGAAAACCCCTTTTAACAATTTCACAACAACCCTATTTTTAAATCCTCCCCTCTCCACCTCCCCAATTAGTTGGGAGAGGGAGGCATAAGTGGAGAGCTCGTCGGGAACTGGAGCGATAAAGAAGTGAAAGGCTGGAAAATATTGATACTTCTGTTGAAAATAGAGGGCATCTCCCCGGCTTCGCCGATTTTTTAACAGTTTCTGCTCCCTTTCAAAGGAGTACCCCTCGAAGGGGCCAATCTCCACTTTTGGGAACCCTCTAATTTCCTCCAATAACTTCAAAACCTCCAACCCCACCCTCCCCAACTCCTCCGTGGAGGAGACTCCTTCCAAAATCCTCTCCACCTTTTCTATCACTTCGGAAGTCTGGTCCAATAGGAGATGCTCCTCTTCCCACTCCCCCCTCTCCCCCTCCAGCAGTCGGGCCACTAAATCCAAGTTTAGGGAGAGGGTGGAGATGTCGTATTGCCACTTCCGCTTCTCCCGATTCCACTCCAACTCTAAATAGAGGAGGGGCCCCCCTACTTTCCCATTGCCAAAGAGGGCCCCCACCCCCAAAAAGAGCCCTTTCCCCGACTCCCTCTCCAACTTCTCCCCAGCCCTCTCCAGCCATTTCCGTTGAACCTCCCTATTGGCCGAGGTAATTTGAAATACATTCCGATTACTGGACCGGGCAACAAAGACCTTCTCCAACTGCTGTTGCCGTCCAATTTTTCGGCTCACTTCCCGAAGGTAGAGGAGGTAATCCAAAATCGGCTCTCCCCCCCTCATTCTCCCCCTTTCCGAAGCCATTTATCTAAATTAATCGGTCGCTTTAAAACCTCCTCTATCTCTGAAACCCTCCTTTTCAACTCTTCCACCCCCGGGAAAAGGTGGCGATTCCCCTCCTCCAACTGTTGAAGCCCCCTCTCCACCCCCTCCAATCGGTGGCGACACCCTTCAAACCCCTCTTCTATTCCTCTCCGAACCTCCTCCAACTGGAACCGCCCCTCCCCCCGAATCTCCTCCAAAATTTTTAAAAGCCCCTCCAGCTCCCCCTTTACCTCTTTCAGTTCCTCCCGGACCTCCCCGGCAAACTCCTCCAACCGCTCTCCAATCTCCCGTTCCAGCTCCAGCTGTCTTCGTTGGAGTTGGGAGATGTTCTGAACCCCTTTCCAGAGGAGAAATCCAACCCCCCCAACTCCCCCCAGCCCCAATAACTCCCCCAAACTAAGGCTCAATTGAAAAAAGCCCATTCTCCACCTTTTCAATTGAATTTTTAATTAAGTTACCCCTTTCCCAATCCTAATCCCAATTTCGAAATAATACCGGACTGGACTCAACCCCAATTTTTAGCTAAAAAAAGGGGGATTTAATCTGGAAGGAGTTGGAGATGAGAATTCTCCAGTTAATCCCGTATCCGACTGCCCCCAAAACCCACGGAGGGCAGATTCGGGTTGGGGAGATTAAAAAGTTTTTGGAAAAAAGGGGGGCTGAGGTGCTTCAACTGAGGGTCGCCCCCCCCCGGTATCCATCTTACGAGGAGGTGGAGTTGGTCCTCTCCGCTGAGGAGTTGGAAGAGTTTGTAGAGGGGCCGTTGGCCTACGATTTGGGGATAACCCTCTACTTAAAAGAGCATCCGGAGGTGGTGGAGAAGTTAATCCAATCGATTCCCCGGCCCGATTTTATTTTCCTAGAACAGCCGTGGCTCTGGCCGGTGGCGGAGAAGTTACTGGAAATCTACCCCTCCACAAAACTGGTCTACTCCTCCCAAAATGTGGAGTATTTGACAAAACAGTCCCTCTACACTGGAGAGGGGGTTGGGGATTTACCCGAATATCGGGCAACCCTTCAACAGATTTTGGAGTTGGAGTCCAATCTGGTCCAGCGGGCCGACTGGACAGTTGCAGTAACCCCCCAAGACCTCTCCCAATTCCAGCGGTGGGGGATAAAAAGGGGAATTTTAG
>JBDONQ010000241.1:0-2962 GCA_039831255.1 Campylobacterales bacterium | reverse complement strand
GGTTTGGGTAGAGATAAAAGGGTGCAATTTGCAGATTGGGGAGTGGTGTCTCTTCCCCGACGCCCCCACCACCCGGGGGGCCCGCCATTTGAGGGAGTTGGGGGAGGTGAAAGGGATTCTGCTCCTTCTCTTATTCCGCCCCTGTCTCTATTGGGGGGTCCGGTGGGAGGAGGATCCAAAATTTGGAGAGATTTTGGAGCAGGTGAAGAGAAAGGGGGTTCAAATTTTCCCAGTGGGGTTGGAGACCCACTTCTCCCCTACCCCCCGGGTAAAAATTACCCATTTTCCAGGGATAGAGTTCCGACGGGGAAGGTTTACAGGGAATTTACACAATTTCCACCCCTCTACTTTATAATTGAAGTCCAAAAAAAAGGAGTTTCCAATGGACCTTTGTGCCCAACTAATCTCCCCGATGGATACCCAACTCCCCCAATTTAAAGGGGAGATTTTTGTAACCCGGCAACACCACTACCTTTACATCTACTCTAAAAAACAGATTCCAATTTCAAAAATTGCCAATTTGATGGAAAGTTTTGGAATTGGGGTCTCCGATTTAATCTCTTTTCAATTGGAGGGGGTCTATGTCTATAAATTCCTTCCCCTTCGAGAGATTGGGGAGGAAGTGGCAAAGCGACTCTTCCAAATTATTCAGCAAGCGTTGGAGGGGAGACTCCCGGAGCGGTGCCAACTCTATCAATTTTTAACCCTTGGCCTCACCCTCCGGGAGATGTGGCTTCTCCACGGATTACTGAAATATGAGAGCCAATTAATTTTGGAATACAGCGAAAATTTTATTAGCTCCGTTGCAATTGAGTACAGTCCAATTGTTCTAAAAATTTTGGACTATTTCTTTGAAAAGTTTAACCCGGATAGGTCCCCCCGGAAACTTCAGGAATTGGAAGAGGAAATCCAGCAGGATTTAAAAGAGGTGAAAGGGCTTACCGAAGATCGGGTAATCCAACTCCTCTTCTGGATTGTCAAATCGATAGTCCGGACCAACTACTATCTAGAGAAAGAGAGTATCAGTTTTAAAGTGGAGGTCTCCAACTTGTGGCGATTTTTAAATGGAATCCAACCCCTATGGGAGGGATTTGTCTACCATCCCAGATTTTACGGCCTCCATCTCCGGATGAGTAAAATTAGCCGGGGGGGACTCCGGTGGAGTAACCGGTATGAGGACCTCCGGGAGGAGATTAAATCTTTAATGATTACCCAAGAGGCGAAAAATGCAATTATTGTGCCAGAGGGGGCAAAAGGGGGGTTTGTAATTTTTGAAAAAAACCTCTCAAAAGAGGAGTTTAAAGGATTCTACTCCCAATTTATCGACGCTCTATTGGATTTGATAGATATTGGGGAAAACCCAAGAATTGTCAAATATGACCGGGAAGATTTCTACTTTGTAGTGGCAGCCGATAAAGGGACTGCCGATATGAGCGATGTGGCCAATGAAATTGCAATTAAACGGGGGTACCTTTTAAAGGATGCCTTTGCCAGTGGAGGGAGTAAAGGGTACAACCATAAAGAGTTGGGGGTTACTGCAAAGGGGGCAATCCGGTCGGCGGCCCGCCACTTTTTAGAGATTGGAAAGGATATCTACCGGGACCCTATCTCTGTAGTGGGGGTTGGGTCAATGCGGGGGGATGTCTTCGGGAATGGAATGTTAATAAACCCCAACTTCCGGTTGTTAGCGGCAATTAGCCACCGGGAGATTTTTATCGATCCAGCTCCAGACCCGGCGGTGGCTTACCGAGAGCGACTCCGGCTTTTTAAAGAGGGGTTGGGATGGTCCAGTTACGACCGGACAAAAATTTCAAAAGGGGGTGGGGTTTTTGACCGGACCCAGAAGAGTATTCCTCTCTCCCCAGAAATTCGGAAAATGCTCAAAACTGAAAAAGAGGTAATGAGTGGGGAGGAGTTGGTCCGGGAGTTACTAAAAATGGAGGTGGAGCTTCTCTACTTTGGGGGAATTGGAACTTACATTAAATCCAGTGATGAGACCAATCAGGATGTGGGGGATAAAGAGAATGAGGGGGTCCGGGTAAATGGGGATGAAGTTAAGGCCTTTGCAATTTGTGAAGGGGCCAATTTGGCATTAACCCAAAAAGGACGGATTGAGTACGCAAAACGGGGGGGGCGGTTAAATTTGGACGCAATTGACAATAGTGCCGGTGTGAACACCTCCGATTATGAGGTCAATTTAAAAATTTTGCTAAATCAGTTAACTGAAAAAGGGGTAATCTCAGAGATAGAAAAGGATGAAATTCTCTTTTCGTTGACCGATTGGGTTTTGGAACGGGTATTGGAGAACAACTACTACCAATCTCTAATTATTTCTATCGACCAACGGCGGGTTAAAAAACGGGATTTTATTGAGATTTTGAATATTCTGGAGGAGAATATTAAATTTTTTAAACGGAAACATTTCGCAATTCCAAAAAATGAGGGTATTGAAGGAGTTATTAAAGATGAGCAAGTGGTTCGGCCAATTTTGGGGATTCTTCTCCTCTACTCCAAAATTTTGGTGAAAAAATATCTGCTCTTGGAGAGTTTTATCGATTCCCAATTGGCCCGAAGGTTTTATAACTCCTACTTCCCAGCAAATCTCCGGAATTTTGACCACCCCCTCCGGCGGGAGATTACCGCCACTGCAATTGCCAACTACATCATTAACCGGACCGGTATCCGATTCCTCCGGAACTTCAATCCCCAACTGCTGGAGAAGCAAGTCCAGTGTTATCTAGTGTTGGATGAATTGATTGGAGCTGAGGAGATTCGCCGGGAGATTCTAAATCAGGATCTAAAAATGCCAGTGGAGGTTCAGTATACCCTCTTAGCCCAAATTGAGGAGAGCCTTTACTTTGGAACCCAATGGATGGTCCGACATTACCGGAAATTTAAAAATATTGATATTTACCGAATTGTAAAATATCGGGGCGAGGTAAAAGAGTTTATCTCCCGACGG
>JBDONQ010000073.1:0-2974 GCA_039831255.1 Campylobacterales bacterium | reverse complement strand
TCCCCTCTATAATTTTCTAATAACCCTTTCAACCACTCCAATGGCAACCCCATTGCTGTAGATTGAAAACCCACCACTTTTTTAACAAATCTCCCGCAAAATCCCTCCACAATACAGGCTCCAGCTTTCCCTTCCCACTCCCCAGATGCCAAAAACTCCTCCAACTCCCTCCGGTCAAACTCCTGAAATAGATAAATAGTCTCATCTAAAAAGCTCTCTATTTTCCGGTTCGGGAGTTGAACCCAAACCCCAGTTACAATTCGAATCTCCCGGCCACTCTGTTTTAGCAGTAGCTGTCTTGCCTCCTCCACCGATTTGGCTTTTCGAAAAATCTCCACCCCATCGGTTACAACTGTATCGGCGGTTAAAAATGGGCGGTCGAAGAGCTCTCGACACTTTTTAAATTTGCCGTAAGCAGCCAATAGCGGAAATAGGTAGGGGTCTTTAGTATCTATCTGCTCCTCGTCAAAAGGGGGGGTTACCTGCTGAAACTGGAACCCTCCATCCCGGAGTAGCTTTGCCCTGGTTTTAGACCCGCTACAGAGGATTAGCTCCATTCTCTCCTCCTTCAAATTCGGTTAAGAATAAATAAAAATCTATCAAAATCCCCGCCCCAGCTCCCAACTTGGGAAATTGAGTAAAATAGCGGAAAGTTCAAACGGGAGGTAGCGGTGGAGTTTTTTCTACAGCAGTTGGTCAATGGGTTCTCGTTGGGGAGTATTTACGCCCTAATTGCAATTGGGTATACAATGATTTACGGGGTGCTCCGGCTTATCAATTTTGCCCACGGGGATATTATGATGGTGGGGGCTTTTTTAGCTTTTATGATGGTCACCCTCTGGAAAGCCCCCTTTGCATTGGCGGTGGTGGTAACCCTCTTTTTAACTGGGGTTGTCGGGATTTTAACCTATCAAGTCGCCTACCGGCCACTGCTGGAGAAGGGGGCTCCCAAAATCTCCCTTTTAATTACAGCAATTGGAATCTCCTTCTTTTTGGAAAGTCTCTTTAATTTAATTGCCAACTCCCTTTTTGGGAACAACTATCAAGCTTTTCCTGCCCCCAGCTATTTGAGCAAAATGTTGACGATTGGGGGGATTAAAATCTCTATTCTCACATTGATTGTTCCAATTTTAACATTGGCAATTTTAGGGGGAGTCCTCTACCTCCTCTATCGGACCCGATTGGGGGTGGCAATTCGGGCGTTGGCCTTCGATATCCAAACTGTAAAATTGATGGGGGTGGATACCAATTTAGTAATTATTGGGGTTTTTTTTCTCGGTTCAGTATTGGCAGCGTTGGGGGGGGTTATCTACGCAACTGCCTACCCCAGTATTGATCCCTATATGGGGATGTTGGTTGGATTAAAAGCCTTTGCAGCGGCGGTAGTCGGGGGGATTGGGTCAGTAACTGGGGCGGTAATTGGAGGGTTCATTTTAGGGTTTGTAGAGATTGTAATCCCTGGCTTTTTCCCGGAGTTGGGGGGGTACAAAGATGCCTTTGCATTTATTCTATTGATTTTTGTACTCCTATTCAGGCCAACCGGAATAATGGGTATCGATTTTGAGAAGAAGCGATTTTAAGGAGTTGGGGCGATGGAGAAGCGGTTTTTGGATTTTAAAGGGTATTTAAAAATTGTAGGAGTTGTTTCAGGGGTTTTCCTCCTCTTTCTCTGGGCTTCTAAAAACTCTTTCAACAGTTACACATTGACAGTCTTGGCCAATATCTACATTTTTATAATTTTGGCAATTAGTTACAATTTAATCAACGGGGTTACCGGCCAATTTAGTTTGGAGCCCAACGGATTTGTCGCAATTGGGGCTTATGTAACCGCTCTCCTTATCTTAACCCCGGACCAAAAAGAGGGGATGTTTATGATTGAGGATCCCCTCCCGCTAATAAAGGATATCCATATTGGAAACCCTTTTCTGGACCTGTTAATCAGCGGGGTTGTAGCGGGATTGGTGGCGTTAACATTGGCCTTTCCAGTCTTCCGGGTCCGGGGGGATTATTTGGCAATTGTGACACTAGGGTTTGGATTCATAATCCGGATTTTATTAATCAATAATCCCCAGATCTCCAACGGGTCAATGGGGCTGGACTCAATTCCCAATTTTGCCGATTACTTCTTTATCGGGGTAATCACTTTAATTTCGGTAATTCTGGTTTACAATATTGTCTACTCCAAATATGGCCGGGGGATGAAAGCAATCCGGGACGACGAAGATGCCGCTTACGCGATTGGGTTGAACACTTTTAAACTGAAAACAATTGCTTTTGTAACCAGCGCCTTTTTTGAAGGGGTTGGAGGGGGGTTACTGGCCAGCTTTATCGGTTCAATCTCTCCAGATCAGTTCACATTTATGTTGACATTCCAACTGCTCATAATTATTGTATTGGGGGGGTTGGGGTCAATGAGTGGGGCAATTATCGGAACCCTATTGGTAATGGGGGGAATGGAATTACTCCGTTTCTTGGACGACCCCAGCTGGCAAATGGGACCAATCCACGGGGTGCCGGGGCTTCGGATGGTAATTTTTAGCTTAATTTTGTTGGGAATTATGCTCTTTTTCCGCCGGGGAATTATGGGGGATCGGGAGATTTGGGACTATTGGGAATGGTTGAAGGCTGGGAAAGCCCTCTTTAGCAGGGGGAGTGTGGACAACGGGAGGGAAAATCGGTAAAATTGGAGTTACAAACTACATTTTAGGAGGTTCTAAATGAAAAAAATCGTAACAGCAGTAGCAGTAATTGGGGCGGTAGCAGTTTTCGGGGCGACCGATTGCACAGCTTGCCACAAAGATGGGGGGATGGCAACCCCATTGAATAAGTTGACCCCGGCCGAAATTGTTAAAAAGATGCAGGAGTATAAAGCTGGGAAAGGGAACCCAATGATGGTAAATATCGCTAAACAGATGAGCGACGAAGAGATTAAAAAGGTTGCTGAAGAATACGGGAAGAAAAAATAACCCGTCGG
>JBDONQ010000247.1:0-2981 GCA_039831255.1 Campylobacterales bacterium | reverse complement strand
CTTCCCGGTTAATTGGGTAGTAGTTCCCCCCTTTTTTCCGGATAAACCCTTTTAAGAATTCCCAACTATCCCCTTTTTTAGTGTAAAGCTCTCCCAATTTCCGATACTTTTCCAAATACCACTTTTTCAATTCTGGATAGGCGGAGAAGTTGTATTGGAGTTGTCGGCCGTTGAAGGAGAGGAGGGAGGTTTCAAAAAGGGCGGTTAAATGGATTAACCCCTCAATATAGTACGGGAGAACCTCTGGGACCTCCATCCAACTGATTAGGGAGACACTCCGATGAATTAAATCCTCCAATACCATCGGGGCCAACTCCGGTTCCTCCTCCAAAAAGAAGGCGACCAATCCCCCGGTTGTAGCCTTCCACTCTTCCCCATTTTTGTACATTCCAGACCGGTTCATTTTAGATTCAGTGTCGGCGTCAACCCAGAGAATATGGCCAAATTCATGGCCTATTGTTGTAATATCGTAGAGTTTAAAGAAAAGGTTCCAATCCTCTAAATTCCGATAAAACCTCTCCAGAAACTCCTCTCCGAAAATTTCGTAACCCAACCGCATCCGGGGCCTCGCCTTTAAATCGTTGTAGACCTTTTCGACAAACGCAAAAATCTTTTTCCCCTTCTCTTGGGAGACCACTTCGTCGTTGGGGACCACTTGGGCTGAAAAGAGCCCATTCAATTCAGCCCCATAGAAGAGGGCAGGGGTGGAGATGTAGAGCTGAACCCTCCTCAAATTCTGGAGTCCTACTTCCAATAGACTTGGGTCGGTGCAGAGTTGCCGGTAGAGCCTCTCTATTTTGGGCCGGACCGAAGATGTGAGGGTTGGGTGCTGAATCCGGAGATCCAGCTCCAGTGCCACCGCTTTCCGGTATTTATCTTCATAATACTCCAGTGGGTGTCCCAATTGGAGAGGGGTGGTTACCTCCATCCACCGCCGGTCCACCTCAGCCCATCGGGGGATTAAATTCTCCACCACCTCCTCCTCTAATGCCCCTTTTAACCCAGAGAGATAGTGGAGCCACTGGGGTTTCTGCTCCTCCTCCGAAGCAGGAATCCCCTCCAACTCCGAAATTAACCTCTCCAAAATCCCTATCGCCTCCTCCACCTCCCTGCGGAAAAACTCCCGGTAACTGGCAACCCGATACTTCCCCCCCTCCTTTACCAACACTGAATAACACCGATCCCCCACCTCCTGAAAATGGCCCAAATCCAGTAACCCCTCCTCCTGTAGAAATGCCAAAATTTTCGCCTCGTCCCCCCCAAACTGCAACTCCAATTCCGGATTAATTGTGTGGAGAAGGTGGCTGGTCCAGACCGGTTGCCACTGGCTAAAGAGGACCCCTAGCCGGTGAACCCCCTCCACCAACTGCCGATAGAAGGGGGTTAAATGGGGTTTTAACTCCTCCACCAATTGCCGATGCCAGACTAACCAAAACTCCTTTACCCGGTCGTAAATCTCCAACTGCCACCGGTGCACCTCTGGAGGGGTCAATTTCGCCTGCTGAAACAGGAGTTGGAGACTCTCCTCCCGGAGATGGAGAAACCGCTTTTTTAACATTAAAAATCGCTCTTCCGTTGGAGAGAGCCCCAACCCTTCCAAAATGTTCCGGAACTCCTGTTCCAACTCCGGAGGGAGTTTTTGAAAATAGGAGTTAATCTCCCTATCCCGCTCTTTTACAATTTCATAAATCCTTTCCCAATCGGGCCTCATCCAAAACCCCTTTCAAAACTGTTTAACTAAGAGAAAACCTTTATCTCTGGAAATTATACGATACCCCCTAAAAAGGGGAAAAGAGAAAAGAAAATTAATTAAACGTTGAATCGAAAATGGATTACATCCCCATCTTGAACTATATAATCCTTCCCTTCCAACCGGAGAACCCCCGCTTCCCGAGCCCCCTGTTCCCCCCGATACTTTACAAAATCTTCAAAACTAATCACCTCAGCCCGGATGAAACCCCGTTGAAAATCGGTGTGAATTACCCCGGCCGCCTCTGGAGCTTTTGTCCCCTTTTTAATTGTCCAACTCCGGACCTCTTTTTCCCCGGCGGTAAAAAAGCTAATTAACCCCAATTTCTGGTACGCCTTCCGGATAATCTGGTCCAACCCACTCTCAGAGACCCCCAAACTCTCCAAAAACTCCCGGGCCTCCTCCTCTTCCATCTCCACCAACTCCTCCTCTAACTTTGCACACAATTTAATCACCTCCCGACCCCGGGTTACGGCATACTCTTTTAGCGCTTTTACATACCTGTTATCTTCCGTCAACCCCTCTTCATCTACATTCGCCCCATAAAAAATCTCTTTATTTGTTAAAAAGTTTAACTCCCGCTCCAATTTTTTAAACTCCTCCAGCCCCCGGTCTGGGAAAGTGGAGACCGGGTTCCCCTCTCCGAGCCATTCGTAAAGCCGTTGGGCAACCTCCAACTCCTTTTTAGCCCCTTTACTCCCCTTTGCCTGCTTCGTCAATTTCCCAATCCGCTTCTCCAATGTCTCAATATCGGCGTAGAGCAACTCTTGCTCAATAATCTCCACATCCCGGATTGGGTCCACTGAATTCTCCACATGGACCACATTTGGGTCCTCAAAACAGCGGACCAAATGGAGAATTAAATCGGTCTCCCGGATATGGGCTAAAAATTGATTCCCCAACCCTTCCCCTTTACTGGCCCCCCGGACCAATCCGGCAATATCCACAAATTGGATTGTGGAGGGGATTACCCGTTGGGGGTTCACTATTTCCGCCAATTGGTGAAGCCGGGGGTCTGGGACTGGGACCACCGCTTTATTGGGTTCAATTGTGCAGAAAGGGTAGTTTTGAGCTTCAGCGTTTTGGGTTTTTGTCAACGCATTAAAAGTTGTAGATTTACCGACATTTGGCAATCCAACAATCCCAACTTTCATTTAAGAACTCCTTAACCTTCTCAATTTCCCCGGAATTATAACGACTGGAACTGGGGGGAAGATTGGAACCGAAAGGA
>JBDONQ010000200.1:0-3013 GCA_039831255.1 Campylobacterales bacterium | reverse complement strand
CTCCCCCTCCCGGCGAATTTCGGGGGAGAGAGGGGGGAATGGGGAGATTCCGTCGATTAAACTCTTTAAATAGAATCCACTCCCCCCTACAATTATCAATCGCCCCCCTGTCTCCTCCACCACCTGCCGGAAGTAGACCCGGAACTGGGCCACATCAAATCGGCAGTTAGGAGGGAGGAGGTCTATCCCGTAGTGGGGGACCCCTTCCCGCTCTTCTGGAGTCGGTTTCGCCGATAAAATATCCACTTCTCGGTAAACTGCCACTGAGTCAAGGGAGAGGACCGGAACCCCCAGCTCCCGGCCAATTTCAATTGCTAACCCAGATTTTCCACTGGCGGTGGGCCCAATTAAAGCAACCATCAATTTTCCCCTTTTTGGTATTATTTTGAGAAGTTTACTAATTTGGAAATTTAGTCTCTATTCTT
This sequence comes from Campylobacterales bacterium, assembly GCA_039831255.1. GTDB lineage: Bacteria > Campylobacterota > Campylobacteria > Campylobacterales > Nautiliaceae > PUXY01. Next base: position 2,588 of record JBDONQ010000200.1, on the reverse strand, counting down.
TGCAGGAGCCCTTCCAACAGGGATGAAAGGACTCATAATAGATGGTGAAAGTGGAGAAAATGCCATATGAACAATTTATTAGAGAATTGGAAAATGATTTAGGGGAGGTCCACCAGTTAGATAGTCTTTTCAAAGTGCTGTTGGGAAATTTAAAGAGGTACTTCCATTGTGAGTACGGATTTGGGCTCAAATACAATCCCGATGGGCCGGCATTGGAAGGGGTTAACGTCTCTCTAATACTGCCGATTGACACCCCCCACAAATCTTTAATAGAAGTTTCCTTTAAAACCTCTTATCCGATAATTGCAAACAATATTAAAGAGGCTTTTCTGTACAACCCTAAAATTGACAACCCCTTTGATCTACCGGTGAACCATTTGGGAGTTCTACCGATTCTCCGGAGTAGTAGCCGGGTTCCATTAGGACTGATTGTTCTCTATCGGAAAGAGACCTCCTTCAATCAAAACGACTTTCACCATTTTGAGAATTTAACCTCTTTTATCTCCACATTTCTTCGGCGGAATACCAAATTTAAAGTGGAGTGGGAAAGGGTCTCCCCAGCTATCAATTTTCAGAGTAGCTACCTCCATGCAATTAATAAACTGAAAACTTCCAAGCAGTTTTTCTACTCAATTATCCACGATATCCGAACCCCGCTAAATGCGATGATGGGGTTCCTTCAACTCCTATTGAAGAGTGAAGAGGACCCGGAAAAACGGGACTTTATAAAGTCGGCCCTCAATAGTGGGGAGATGATAATCGGATTGATTAACGACCTATTGGATATGGCCAAACTAGAAGAGGGAAAATTGGAGATTGAGAAGGTCTACTTCACCCCAATTACCCTCTTTGAAGATGTTTCAAAACTCTTCTACTTCTCTGGAAAAAATAAAGGGGTTGAAGTGGTCCCTTTTTTTGACCCCAGAATCCCTTTTGCAATCTTCTCAGACAATCATCGGTTAAACCAAGTTTTAAATAACCTGTTGAGTAATGCCATTAAATTCACCCCGGAAGGGGGGAAAATCTTCTTTCGAATGGAGTATATTCCCGAGGAGGATCGGATCTTTTTTAGCGTCCGGGACACTGGAATTGGAATTCCAAAAGAGGCCCAAAAGCGACTTTTTAAACCTTATGAACAGGTCTCCGCGGAAACCTCCAAAAAATTCGGGGGAACTGGGTTAGGGCTCTACATTTCCAAACAGCTAGTGGAAATGTTGGGGGGGCAACTCCAGTTTAAAAGTGAAGTGGGAAAAGGGACCGAATTCTTTTTCTCAATTCCGTCAGGGACGGTGGAGGAGTGCCCCCCTACCTTTGACCGGGAACTATTTAAAATTATTAAGTTAGGAATTTTTGAACCGGGAATTCGGGAGAGTTGGTTGGAGATTTTAAAATTTTACTTTGAAAAAATTGGGGTCCGGTATAAAAGACTAGACTCACTGGAGGGGGAAGCAGAGGGGTGTGAAGGGGTTATTTTGGGAGGGGACCTCTTCTTAAAAAGGCAAGCGGAACTGGAAGAGCGGTTAAAAGGGGTTAAAAAAGTAATTTTAATCCATTCCGGGGACCGGAAACTGGAGATTAAAAGCTCTCTAAATCCAATTGTAGTAACTGAGCCCCTCCTCCCGAAAAAATTCTTCATCTCCTCCCTTGAAGGGGAGATTATTAAACGGCGGAAAGGGCCAAAAAAAGAGGTCCACGTTTTAGCAGCTGAGGATGAGGTGGTTAGCCAGAAACTCCTCCGGCACATCTTTTCAGATTTGGGGGCTAAAGCGACAATTGTTGGGGATGGCCTTAGTGCAGTGGACTATTTCCGGGAACACAAAGGGCAGGTGGATATCATCTTTTTAGATCAAAATATGCCCCAGATGGGGGGAATTGAAGCGGCAAAAGAGATTCGGAAAATAGATAAGTATATCCCCATTTACATCCTCTCCGGAGAGGCGGAGGAGAATTTAAGGCCCCTACTGGAGGGGGTCTCAGTGGATGGGGTTTTAACGAAACCGATTCGACTAGAGTTACTGGAATCGATTTTGGAGAGTTTATAGCCCAAAACCGGAAGGAGGGTGGATGGAGATTTTGGTCCGGCAGTTTAGTGGAGAGTACCAGACCAATTGCTATATAATTGACCGGAAATTAATTATCGATCCGGGGGAGGGGGCCTTTCGATGGATTTCAAAAGTGTGTCAAAAACCGGTGGCTATTTTAAATACCCACGGCCATTTTGACCATATTTGGGACAATCGGGCCCTCCAAGAGAAGCTCCAGATTCCAATTTACATCCATCGGGAGGACCAGTTTTGGTTTGAAACCCCCCAATTCGGGTTTTACCCCCCCCCTCCCCTCCAGTGGACCCCAATTGGAGAGGGGGTGCTGGAGGTAGGGGGATACCAAATTTTTGTCCATCACTTCCCCGGCCACACCCCTGGCTCTGTAGCTTTTGAGATTGGGGAGGCCCTCTTCTCTGGAGACTTTATTTTCGCTGGTTCCATTGGCCGGGTCGATTTCCCATTCTCCGATCCCTCTCAGATGGTCCAATCCCTCCGAAAATTCCTCCATTTTCCAAAAAATCTCCGGCTCTATCCGGGCCACGG
>JBDONQ010000232.1:0-3031 GCA_039831255.1 Campylobacterales bacterium | reverse complement strand
AACATTTGGAGCAGATACCTTTTGGAGCTTTACAGGTGAGGGCACTCCGAATTTTCACCGATTTTACCCCCCGCCGGACAATCTCCTTTGCCTCCTCTTCAGTGATTAGTTGCCCATCCCGGTAGAGGAGCTCATTGGTAACTGGGTCGTAGACGTCGTCTGCCAATACCCGGCCGTAAATCCGTTCCTCCAAACTCTCCACCACTGTGGACCCATCTACAATATCGGTCACCTCTACTCCCTCGTGGGTTCCACAATCCTCGATTGTCACTTTAAAGTTTTGGGAGACATCCACCAACCGCCGGGTTAGATACCCCGCTGAAGCTGTTTTTAAAGCGGTATCGGCCAACCCTTTCCGGGCCCCGTGGGTAGAAATAAAGAACTCCAATACATTCAACCCCTCCCGGAAGTTGGAGATAATGGGGGTCTCAATAATCTCCCCAGTCGGTTTTGCCATCAACCCCCGCATCCCTGCCAGCTGTTTAATCTGGTTGGCACTCCCCCGGGCCCCAGAGTCGGCCATCATATAAATGGAGTTGAACCCCCCTTTATCTTTTTTCATTAGCTCCATTAACTCTTTTGCAATTTTATCGGTAACTTTAGTCCAGATGTCGATAATCTTGTTATACCGCTCCTGCTCGGTTAACAACCCTTTCCGGAACTGCTCTTGGACCTCCCGGACCTTCTCAATCGCCTCTTCAATTATCTGCTCTTTATCTGGGGGAACCACAATATCGGCGGCAGAGATTGAAATCCCAGTCCTTGCCGCATATTTGAACCCCAAATCTTTCAATTTATCCAAAAATTCGGCGGTTACTTTTAATCCCCCCTTCCGATAGACATAATCCACCAGTGCAGAGATATCTTTCTTTTTCATCACTTTATTGTAGTACTCCACCTCCACAAATTCAGGGGTAATGGAGTGGATTAACATCCGACCGGGGGTTGACTCTACCACTCTCCCTTTCACTTTTACTTTAATCCGGGCGTGGAGGTCTACCGCCCCCTCTTCCAATGCAATTAGCACCTCCTCGGGGCTAGCAAAGAGTTTGTGTTCCCCTTTTGCCCCCTCTTTTACTAATGAAAGGTAGTAAATCCCCAACACCATATCTTGGGAGGGGACTGCAATCGCCCGACCACTGGCTGGGAGGAGGATATTCATACTACTGAGCATTAAAATTTTCGCCTCTGCAATTGCCTGCTGGCTCAATGGAACATGGACTGCCATCTGGTCCCCGTCAAAGTCGGCGTTAAAAGCGGCACAGACCAGCGGGTGGAGTTGGATTGCATTTCCATCGATTAAAACTGGATGGAACGCCTGAATTGAGAGTTTATGGAGGGTTGGGGCCCGGTTTAATAGGACTGGGTATTGGTCCACAATCTCTTGGAGGGTCTCCCACACCTCAGGGGTCTTCTCATCTATCAACTTTTTCGCCTGATTTACAGTGGTTGCATACCCTTTCTCCCGGAGTTGACCAATTAAATGGGGCTTAAACAGCTCCAATGCCATCTTTTTCGGAAGCCCACACTGGTCCATCCGGAGATTTGGCCCAACTACAATTACACTCCGGCCGGAGTAATCGACCCGTTTCCCCAACAGATTTTGCCGGAACCGGCCAGTTTTCCCTTTAATAACCTCACTTAAAGATTTGAGGGGCCGTTTATTACTCCCTTTAATCGCATTCCCCCGCCGGCCATTGTCAAAGAGGGCATCCACCGCTTCTTGGAGCATCCGTTTCTCATTCCGGATAATAATCTCTGGGGCGTCCAACTCAATTAACCGCTTTAACCGTTGATTCCGGTGGATTACCCGGCGGTAGAGATCATTAATATCGGAGACTGCAAACCGCCCCCCCTCCAGTGGAACCAGAGGTCTAAGGTCTGGGGGAAGAACTGGAATTACAGTCATAATCATCCATTCGGGCCGGTTATCGGAGTTTAAAAACCCTTCTACAATCTTCAATTTTTTAATGATATCTTTCTTTTTTCCCTCACTTTTCGTATTGGCCAACGCCTCTTTCAGTTGGTGGAACATCTCCACCAAATCCAGCTCCTCCAGCATCCGCCGGATTACCTCAGCCCCCATCTCTGCGTGGAAACCGGTATCCCCGTATAGCTCTTTTAACCGCCGATACTCCTCCTCTACCAAAATATCCCCCCGTTTAACTGGGGCTTCCCCGGGGGAGTAGACCACATAAGCCTCGTAATAGAGGACCCGTTCCAAATCTTTCATTTTAATCCCCAACAGGGTTCCAATCCGGCTGGGGAGGGTGCTCACATACCAAATGTGGGCCACCGGGGTTACCAATTCAATATGGCCAAACCGCTCCCGGCGGACCCGCTTTGTGGTCACCTTTACCCCACACTTCTCACAAACAATCCCTTTATACCGCATCTTTTTATATTTCCCGCAAAGACACTCGTAATCGTTAATTGGCCCAAAAATTTTTGCGCAGAAGAGCCCATCCCGCTCCGGTTTTAAAGTCCGGTAATTAATTGTCTCCGGTTTTTTCACCTCCCCGTGGGACCAAGAGAGAATCTCCTCCGGGGAGGCGATTTTAATCTGGACCGCGTCGATATCGTTTGGGCGACTCTCTTCATCCCACTCCAGTTTTACATATTTATATCTCTTCGCCATTGTCCATTTCCTTTTTGTAGAACTCGATATCGAGCCCCAAGGCCCGCAACTCTTTTGTCAATACGAAGAAGGTTTCGGAGAGCCCCTCAATTGGGACATTTTTCCCCTCTATCAACGCTTTGTAAGCCCGGTTTCGCCCTTCAATGTCGTCCGATTTGGTGGTTAACATCTCTTTTAGGTTGTAAGCCGCCCCGTAGGCCTCCAACGCCCAAACCTCCATCTCCCCGAACCGTTGACCTCCAAAGAGGGCTTTCCCCCCGACCGGCTGTTGGGTAATTAATGAGTAGGGCCCAATACTTCGGGCGTGGACTTTATCATCCACCAAATGGTGGAGTTTTAACATATACATATACCCCACATTTACCAGCTCTTTAATTGGTTCCCCGGTTCGGC
>JBDONQ010000251.1:0-10666 GCA_039831255.1 Campylobacterales bacterium | reverse complement strand
AGTGGAATCGCCGGACAATCTCCCGGGCCAACTCCAGATGGGGTCTCTGGTCCTCCCCAATCGGGACCAGCTCCCCGTCGTAGAGGATTATATCGGCAGTTTGGAGGACTGGATAGGTTAAAAATCCAGCATTATTTTTATCCTTATATTCCGGTTGGGCCAATGTCTCTTTATAAGTGGGGTTCCGCTCTAGCCAGCTAATTGGGGTAATCATATTTAAAATCAGATAGAGCTCTGCATGCTCTTTTATATCACTTTGTCGGAAAATAGTGGCTTTTTCAGGGGAGATTCCCACCGCCAACCACTCCCGAACCAATTCCCGGCTCAACTCCCTCAAATTAAGTCCCTCATCATATTTGGTGGAGAGGGCGTGCCAATCGGCAACAAAAAAGAGGGAGTCAAACCTCTCTTGGAGCTCTAACCACTTTTTCAACACCCCCAAATAGTGGCCCAAATGGAGTTTCCCTGTCGGCCTCATCCCACTGACAACCCGTTTTAAACCCATTCCAACTCCTTCGGCAGATTGGAGAAAAATTGTATCATCAAATTAACTCTTCCGGCCTCAATTCCACCTGCCCTCCCTTTTCGGAGAAATAGTAGAGTTTTACCCATTCCAACTGGAGTTGAAAATCGGCAGGGGAGAAGGGGGCGGTTATCCCCCACCGGTGAAGTTGCTCTCTCTGCTCTTCCCCAGCCATTTGCCCCAACCGGACCAAATTTCCCAATTCGTAGAGAAAGTAGTCGCTGTGGGTTGTTATTAAAACATCTAACCCCCCGTTCACCATTAATGCAATTAACCGGGCCACCTCCCGCTGGGTCTCCGGGTGGAGATGGGCCTCCGGCTCTTCAATTATAAAAAAGTGGTTTGGAGAGAGGCGTCGTCGGAATAAGAGAGCTAACGGGAAAAACTCCAACACCCCTATAGAGGTGAGGGGTAACTCCACTTCTTTTCCCCACCCGGAGAAAATGAACCGGCTTCCCCCAATATCCTGCTTCAGTTTAAACTCCCCTTTTAAAAGCCGATTATTTAAAAATTTGAGTAGTTTTTTCCCAATCTCTCCCCGTTCCCGGTGACGTCCCAGTGGGGTTAATTGGGGGAAGAGGGGGGTTCCCCGCCGTTTTTGAAACCGGCACTGTTGCTGGAACTCCCACAACTCCAGTAAAAACCCTTTCAATGGTCCCGTTAATCCCACTGGAAACGGCTCTTCCCTTCCCCCCTCCTGGTGGAGAAGACCGTCGATTATATACTCCAATCCCAGTATAAACCCGGCCCGGGCTGCCGGTAAATAGTGGAGATACTCCTTCTTCAATCCAACCGCCTCCCCTATCCCTTTTAAAATCCCCCGTTCCAATGTCCCCTCGATTAAACTCTCCACCGCCAACTCTTCATCTGGAACCGATGGACTCTTCAGTGGAGCTTCATAGATTGTCTCATCAACTCTAAATTCGGAGATTGGGGAGATTTCCAACTCCACCCGCCTTACAACTTCCCCTCCAAAAACCCGACGGTTCAGATACCCAGTCAACTTTTCCGGGGAGAAGAGCTCCTTCACCCATTTTGGAAAATCGGGATTTAACTGGGTGGGGGTGGTTCGGAGTCCAATTTTTATTTTCCCCCTCTCCCGTTCCACTTGTGCCTGTTCCCAGAGCCGAAACAGGAGCCCCCGCCGGTAGAGAACTTGGGAGAGGAAATCGGGAATACGCCGTTGCCAATACCGCTGAACTCCCCAAATCCCATGGGCTAGCAGGGATTTGGAAGTGTGATTTTTCCCGTAAAAAATTGTTAAGCGACCGGTCTCCACCTCCCCTTTCCCAATCCGCCCCAACCCCTCCAACCTCAATTTCATTTAAACCCTCCTTTCCCACTCCCCTCTACCCTTTTTTTGACTCCTCTTCCCCCCTCTTTTCCTTCGAAACTCCGGAAACCGGCTGTATCTCCACTTGGGCGTCAATCCCCAGTCGCTGAAGCTCCGCCTGCATCTGCTTTACAACCGTCTCAATATCCTCCTTTCGAATCTCCCCCATCTCCCCCATCTCCGCCAATTGCCGTTCCGCTTCTTCCAAAATCTCTTTAATAATCGGGTCCTCCACCGGATTTACTGGGGGCACCTCCCCAACTGGAACTCCAATTCCCGGAATCTCCCCTCCAACCCCGGTAATCCAATCGGAGACTTCACCCCCTTCCAAAATCTCATCCACAGATTTCCCCTGTAAAGCCCGCCAAAACTCCTCAATCTCCGGTTCCACTGGCCGAAGGTCCAATTTTAACAACACCCGGGCTGATTCAACTTTAATCCGCTGAATCAACTCTTGGAAAAGCTGGTAACTCTCCTTCTTGTACTCGACCAGCGGATCTTTCTGGTTGTACCCCCGGAGACCAATTCCTGTCTTCAAAATGTCCATCATATAAAGGTGGTCCCGCCAAGACTCGTCCAGCACATGGAGGAGGACCTCCCGTTTTACCTGTTGCTGATCCTCCTCCGGGAGTTGCTGGAATTTTTTCTCAATTTTCTGCTTGAATAGCTCTGTTAGCCGCTCTACTAACTCCGAATAACCCAACTCCCGCCACTCCTCTACCGATACCTCTCCAATCTCCAACTCTTTCAACTTCTCCCGGAGTCGGTTTAACTCCTCCTCCCCAATCTCCCCCACTTCCGAGATGCCACTTTCAGCCACTATCACCTCAGCCAATTCCCGGCCCATCTCCCCAATTTTTTTATCAATTGGGAACTCCGGAGTTAACAACTGGTCCCGGAACCGGTAAATCACTTTCCGCTGTTCATTGGCCACATCGTCGTATTTGAGAATATGTTTCCGGGCTTCAAAATGGAGGGTCTCCACTTTCTTCTGGGCATTCTCAATTGCCCGGGTTACTAAACGACTATCGATATGCTCCCCCCGCTCAATACCCAGCCGATCCATAATCTTTTTAATCCGGTCACTTCCAAAAATCCTCAGTAGGTCATCCTCCAGTGAAAGGTAAAATTGGCTGGTCCCCGGGTCCCCTTGCCGACCACTCCGCCCCCGGAGCTGGTTATCAATCCGCCGACTTTCGTGGCGCTCTGTTCCAATTATGTAGAGCCCCCCTAACTCTTTTACCCCCGGTCCCAATTTAATATCTACCCCCCGTCCCGCCATATTTGTCGCAACTGTTACAGCCCCCTTTTGGCCAGCTTTTGCGATTATCTCCGCCTCTTTGTCGTGATGTTTTGCATTTAGAACTGTGTGGGGGATCCCCTCCTTCTTCAGCAACTGGCTTAAATATTCACTCTTTGCCACCGATGTGGTCCCAATCAAGACCGGTTGCCCCTTTTTATGGAGCTCTTTTACCTTTTTAACTACCGCCTCAAACTTCTCCTCTTCCGTTTTAAAAACTAAATCGTTTAAATCTTTTCTAATTACCGGCTTATTAGTCGGAATTGAGATTACTTCCAACCCATAAATCTCCAAAAACTCTGTTGCCTCGGTCTGGGCAGTTCCAGTCATCCCTGCCAATTTTTGATAGAGCCGGAAGTAGTTTTGGTAAGTAATCTCCGCATAAGTTTGGGACTCCTCTTTAATTTCAACTCCCTCCTTCGCCTCCAGGGCTTGGTGGAGCCCTTCGCTAAATCGGCGTCCTTCGGCAATCCGACCGGTGAATTCATCAATAATTAAAACCTCCCCATTCCGGACAATATAGTCCCGTCCCTCTTTAAATAAGTAGTTAGCTTTTAATGCTTGGTCCAAATGGTGGGCCAAAATTGCATTTTCAGGGGTGTAAAGGTTTTCGACCCCGAAAAGTCTCTCCGCCTCTTCTATTCCCTTTTCAGTCAATAGAACTACCCGATCTTTTTCATCAATTGTAAAGTGTTCCCCCTTTTTCAACTGCTTTGCCACTTGATCGGCCCGGATGTAATCTTCAACCCGTCGGTTAGCCGGTCCTGAAATTATCAATGGGGTCCGGGCCTCATCGATTAAAATTGAGTCCACCTCATCTACAATTGCGTAGTAGTGGCCCCTTTGAACTTTATCCTCCAGCCGGGTGACCATATTATCTCGAAGGTAGTCAAACCCCAATTCAGTATTGGTCGCGTAAGTGATATCGCACCGGTAGGCCTGTTTCCGAGTCTCCGGATCCTCCGGGGTGTAGCTAATAATAATCCCCTCTTCCTTCGCCTTTAATACCTCCTCAATAGGAGCGTCCCCAACCACTGCCCCAACGGAAAAACCGAGCCAAGTGTAGAGTTTTCCCATCTCCCGGGCGTCCCGCCGGGCCAAATAGTCATTTACAGTTACAACATGGACCCCTTTTCCCAAAATTGCATTTAAAACTACCGGAAGGGTGGCCACCAATGTTTTCCCTTCCCCGGTCTTCATCTCCGCAATTCTCCCCTCGTGGAGGACCATTCCCCCGACCAACTGGACATCAAAATGTCTCATATTCAACACCCGCCGGGAGGCCTCCCGGGTAATTGCAAAAACTTGATTTAAATATCTATCTAGCACCTTTTCCGGTTCCTCCCCATCTGCTACCCATTTCCGAATTTCCCCTTTTATCTGATTAAATCTCTCCTTCAATTCCTGATCGGAGAGTTGCTGAAGTTCCGATTCCAGCCGGTTTATCTCTGCAACCCTTTTAAAGTATCTCTTTAACTCCCGATCATTCCGGGTTCCAAATATTTTCCTGAAGAGGGTACCTACCATAAAAATCCCTTTTAAATTGGAGTTTTCTGCTATAATATTACCATTTCTAAAATTGGATTTTTTCGGTAGTTTGGTAAAAAGGGAATTGATGGGCAAAATTGTAGGTCGAGGGGTCTTGGGGGTGACTTTAACTGGAGTAGTGGGTTGGGCCCTCCAGTTACCCCCCTATTTCTCGGCAAAGTTTACCCAAATTGTCAAAGGGGAGGAGGGGGAAAATCTCCAATACCGGGGGGAGGTCTACTACCAGCGGGGAGAAGGGCTCTACTGGCATTATACCTCCCCGGTGGAGAAGAAGATTTGGATTATCCAAAACCGGATTGTAATTTATGAACCGGATATAGAACAGGTGACAATCTCTACCCGTCGCCGGGGGCTCAATCTGGAGCGGTTGCTAAAGGGGGCCCGGGAGCTCTCCCGGGGCCACTACACTACTGAGGTGGAGGGGCGGGAGTACAACTTTACCTACAGCGACCGGTTGGAGGAGATTAAATATCGGGACCGAATTGGAAATTTAGTTGTAATTAAATTTTCCGGCGGAGGGAGAACCCCTCCCCCCCACTCCCTTTTTACCCCCACCTACCCAGCCGATGTGGAGATAATTTACCACCAGTAAAAGGAGAGCTATGAGATTTCTCTATCAACCGGAGAGCCAGGGGATTACCCATTTTCAACTAATTTTGCCAACTGGTGCAGGGGTCCTCTTTAAACCGGGGATTCCGTTTCTCTACTCCCTTATTTTAAACCGGTACGGGAACCGGAAATTGGGGAGACATTTCTTTGACCGGCTGGAGGAGAGGGCGATCCATTTGGAGATTAGACCGGGCCGGGAGTTTTTAACAATTGAAGTAGGAGCCCTCAACTCCCAATTACCGGATGCCCTCTCCTACCTTCGAGAACTGTTGGAAGAGCCCAATTTTACAGAGGAGACATTTGAGCGGGGCTTACAGGAACGGGAGGAGATAATCCGAAATCAGGAGAATAATAAAGATTATCTGGCGACAAAACTGCTCTACAAAATCTCCTTTCCCGGGACTCCACTGGCAAAACCCTCCACCGGAGAGTTGGGAGACCGGTATCAACTGGAGGAGTTGTGGGAGTTTCACCGGCAGGGGGTTAGAACTGGAGGGGGGTATCTATTGGTTGTGGGAAAGGAGGTCTCCCCGGAGGAGTTTAATTATCTCCCAATTGGGACCCCCCCAAAAATCCCCCACTATACCCCAATTCAACGGTATGCCACCGAAGAAGTGGAGAGTGAACAGGCCTATATCCACTTTCTCGCTCCCCTCCACTCCAATCCAAAGGAGGAGGGGTATCTTCGGAAAATTGCATTCCAAATTTTAGGGGCCGGGGGGTTTGGAAGCCGAATTATGGAGGAGATTCGGGTTAAGAGGGGATTGGCCTACTCCGCTTACGGGTTTGCTGAGGTCCGGAAAATTACTTCCCTTTTTAAAGGGCACCTTCAAACAAAGTTGGAAACCCAACAGGAGGCGGTTGAAGTTTTAAAAGGGGTAATTCGGCGGTTTCTAGAAAAAGGGGTTACTGAGCAAGAGGTAGAGGAGGCGAAAAAGTTTTTGGTAGGGAGTGAGCCCCTCCGCCGGGAGACCCCAATGCAACGGCTCTTTATCCAGTTCCGGGAGGAGTATTTCGGATTGGGGAAGGGGTACTACCACCGGGAGTTGGAGTTAATTCAGCAGGCTACAGCGGCTGATGTAAACCGGTATATCCAACGACATCCAGAGATAGGGAAACTCTCGATTGCAACAGTTACAGGGCGGAAATTGGGATAATCTTCCGACCGAGGAGCGGGAGTTACTGGCCCAGTTGGGAGTTACAAACCCGATAGAGCTGGCTCTCTTCCGGCCAAAGGAGTACCGGGATTTTAACCTCTATCTTCTCCCGATTGAGGGGCCCCAGCTCTTTGAAGGGGTAGTTCTCTCGGTTCAAAAGCACCCAAAAGTTGTGAAAGTTCGATTCCATCTGTTAAATTTAAAGCGGATTGTGGAGGGAATCTTTTTTAAAGTTCCCAAATGGCAGTGGCGCTATTTTCGGCCGGGGAAACGGCTCTACCTGTGGGGGGAGTTAAAGGAGGGGCAAATCCTCCACCCTTGGATTCTCTCCAGACCGAAGGGGATTGAACCGGTCTACCCCCCCCTCCCAATCCCTGTTGAAAAATATCGGCAACTATTGGAGAAATTGGCAACCCCTACCCGCCTATACCCCCTCCCAGAGGAGATTGGAGAGGGGCTTTATCGCTCCCACTTTCCCCGGGAAAGATCCGATATCTATCCAGCCCGGTTGGAGCGGGTCTATAAATGGGCAGAGATTTTCAACTACCTCTACCGACTTCGGCAACGACGGGTTTATCGACCAGCCCCGGTTGCTGACCGGGACCCAACCCCATTTATCCGAGCCCTCCCATTTAAGTTAACTGGGGACCAACTCCGGGCTTTAAATCAGGTTCGGGCAGACCTCCGCTCCCCGTACCAGCGGAGGAGGGTTATTATTGGGGATGTGGGGAGTGGTAAGACAATAATTATGTTGGGCATCGCCTACATTGCCCAGAAAAGTGCAATTATGTGCCCCACCTCTATTTTAGCGGAGCAGATTTACCGGGAGGCAGTAAAATTTTTGAAGCCGTTGGGAATGGAGGTGGTATTGGTGACCCAGCGGAATAAAATCTCCCAGCGGGAGTTGGAGAGGGGGGACCTGTTGATTGGAACCCACGCCCTTCTTCATCGGCCCCTCCCAAAATTGAACGCAATCTCTATCGATGAACAACATAAATTTGGGACAGCCCAACGGCAACGGCTGGAGCAGTTAACCGGGGGGGATGGGCTCTGGCCCCACCACTTCCAATTTTCAGCAACCCCAATTCCCCGGACCCAAGCTCTAATCTACTCCAGTTTTGTGGAGGTGACTTTAATTAAAGAGCTACCTTTTAAAAAAGAAATTGAGACCCGGATTCTCCCGAAGAGTTTGGAGGGGGTCCAAGAGTTGGTAGCCCTATTGAAGAGGGAGTTGGACCGGGGGAAACAGGGGGTAATTGTCTATCCAGCGGTCTCAGAAGAGGCGGAGATTGCCAGTTTGGAACGGGGAAGAAAATTTTGGGAAAAATACTTTAACAAAGTGTTTGTAACTTTTGGTCGGGATCGGAAGAAGGAGGAGGTCCTTCGGCAGTTCCGGGAAGAGGGGGGGTTATTGGTAACTACCACAATTGTGGAGGTGGGAATTTCATTGCCGGAATTGTCGGTCATTGTAATAATTGACCCGGATAGGATGGGGTTGGCAACCCTTCACCAGCTCCGGGGTAGGGTTGGAAGGTATGGGGAAAAGGGGTACTGCCTATTGGTAACCGATAAGCCGGAGAATCCCCGGCTCCGGGAGTTTGCCCAGATTTTGGATGGATTTAAAATTGCGGAGTTGGATTTGAAGTATCGGAAAGCCGGGGATTTGCTAAAAGGGAGTAACCAGAGTGGGGCCACCTTCCGCTATTTCGATGAGGTGGAGGATTTGGAAATTTTGGAGGAAGCGAAAAATTATCTAGACCAACTGGAGGAGCCCCTTCAATGTCTTTCAACTCCAAAGAGTCTATTTCCAGAGGTGGAGACTCTAAAACCCATCCCACCTACCCCCACTACCCCTCCTATTTTAGAATCTTCTCCCCACTCCTCTTCTCCCATTCCTAAAAAAGCCGGAAATGATGGAACATTGGAACCAAATCTTTTTTCCTTTGCAGAACAAAAATGCGACTCCTAGAGACCTCTTTTGGGAGTTGGAAAAGTAGGGGAAAATTTCAATAAATTTAAGCTAAATTCCCGAAAAAGATTAAATTTGGAGTGGAAAGGGTTAATGAAAATTGAAAAACTGGAGATTCGGGAGTTTAAACTTTTTCAAAATTCCCAACTGGAATTTGAACCCGATTTAAATGTATTGGCAGGGGTAAACGGGAGTGGGAAGACCACAATTTTAGAGTGAGACCTTTCCAGAAGTTTAAACCCAAAAGTTTAAGGAAGTGTACAATTACTCACTTCGTAGGGTTACTGGTGCCCGGGGCCGGACTCGAACCGGCACGGACAAAGGTGTCCGAGGGATTTTAAGTCCCTTGCGTCTACCAATTCCGCCACCCGGGCATTCTACCAATCCAAATTAACGATTGGAGGCGCCACCCGGATTCGAACCGGGGATCAGGGCTTTGCAGGCCCCTGCCTTAGCCACTTGGCTATGGCGCCTTCTCTCTTCTCCCGCTGGAGCGGGCTACGGGACTCGAACCCGCGACCTCCTCCTTGGCAAGGAGGCGCTCTAGCCAGCTGAGCTAAGCCCGCTTTGACAATTGGAATTTTAACTAAATTTAGAATCGGTTTCAAGGGGGCACAACCTTAAAAAGGGAAAGAGGGGAATTTCGAGAAAAGGGTGTAACTGGGGAGTTCAAATTTTAAACTAATTGATATAATCTACAACAAAGGGCTTTTTTATCTGCAAAAATTTCTATAAGGAGAAAGAGATGGAACAGATGGAATTTTTGGAGAGGTTAAAGGGGAGAATTCGGGAAATTCCCGACTTTCCAAGGGTTGGCATTTTATTTAAAGATATTACCCCTCTCCTGAAAGATGGTCTCCTTTTTAAAGAGTTAATAAAAAGGTGGAGTGAAAAGTATTCTGGAAAAGTGGATTTTATAGCGGGAATTGAGAGTCGGGGATTTATATTTGGGGCTCCGTTGGCAGTAGAGTTGGGGATTGGCTTTATTCCTATTCGAAAAAAAGGGAAACTCCCAGCTCCAACTTATCAAATTGAGTACCAACTGGAATATGGGGTGGATCAGTTGGAAATCCATCAAGATGCGTTTCAACAGGGGGGTAAGAGGATTCTTTTAGTTGATGATCTGCTGGCCACAGGGGGAACATCTTTGGCAGCGGCAAAATTAATTCAAAAAGCGGGGGGAGAGGTGGTAAATATTCAATTTTTAATAGAGTTGCAATTTTTAAAAGGGGGAGAAAAGTTGAAGAGGGAAGGTTTTAACTACTCCGCTTTATTGCAATTTTAACCCTAACCCTTTTAAATTTCGGAAAAGAGTTTCTAAATTTTAGTTAGAACTTTGAAAGGAGGGAGGGGGTCAACTTCAATTGAAATTAATACTGCTCTAGACTGAAAAAAGTAATTGTTGGAGATTTTTTTAAATAAAGAGGGAAAAGGTATTGACATCTATTTTTTATTTGCATATAATTTCACCGCACCTTGAGAGAGGTGAGGGAAAAGGTGACCCGTTAGCTCAGCTGGTAGAGCACCTGCCTTTTAAGCAGGGGGTCGCTGGTTCGAATCCAGCACGGGTCACCATTTTAAGTCCCCATCGTCTAGTGGCCTAGGATCCCGCCCTTTCACGGCGGTGACACGGGTTCGAATCCCGTTGGGGACGCCATTTTGGCAAGTTGGATTCCCCTGTTTTGGGGAAAAAGAATTGGTAGGTCGGTTAGCTCAGTTGGGAGAGCACCAGCCTTACAAGCTGGGGGTCGCTGGTTCGAGCCCAGCACCGACCACCATCGGGATTTAAAAAGTAAACGATTTGACAGAGATTGCCACTTTTGTTAAAATAAATACTGAAAAAAGTGGTGATTAACTTTAACTCTAAAAATGGAGCCGTAGTTCAGTTGGTTAGAATGCCGGCCTGTCACGCCGGAGGTCGCGGGTTCGAGTCCCGTCGGCTCCGCCATTATTTCAAAATCTTCCAAAATCTTCGCTATTTCGGTATCTTTCAAACAACAAGTAAGTAGTGTTAGTCTTTGTTGGTAGCTTTTTACTGACAATTTAACTGACATTAAATTAAGAAATAAAATTTATTAATTTCGGTCATTACCATATTAAATCACAGTTTAGTTTTTAGTTTTTATAATCTCTTTTATAAAATCTTTTTCGGTAAATAGATGATATTTTCTATTTTTAAAAACAATAAAATTAGAAGAAATTTCAATATATTTATCATAATTTATTA
>JBDONQ010000009.1:0-3074 GCA_039831255.1 Campylobacterales bacterium | reverse complement strand
TAAAATGGCAATTGAAGATAAACGGGCGTCGGCTTTCCGGCTCTTTGGGCCATTTCAGCCGGGAGGGGAGAAGTAGACTGGCTAGGCGGTTTCTATTTAAAGGGGTAGTTCAAGGGGTTGGATTTCGACCCACAATTTACCGGGTTGCGACCCAGTTGGGGTTAACTGGGTATGTCCGGAATTTGGGGGAAGGAGTAGAGGTGTGGGTGGAGGGGGAGCGGGAGGGGGAGTTTCTGGAGGCCTTTTTTAAAAATCTACCCCAATTGGCCAAAATTTCCAGTTATATCTCCCGGGTAGAGCCCCGGAAAGGGTTCCAACAATTCCAAATTCTCTACTCCCGCCGGGAGGGGGTTGGGGTTGCAATCCCCCCAGATACCGCCCTCTGTCCCGACTGCCAGCGGGAGTTACTGGACCCCACCGACCGCCGATACCTTTACCCATTTATCAACTGCACCAATTGTGGTCCCCGGTGGACAATCCTCTACCGACTCCCCTACGATCGGCCCAACACTTCGATGGCCCAGTTCCCCCTCTGCCCCAAATGTGCCCGGGAATACCAGGACCCAACAAATCGGCGGTACCATGCCCAGCCGGTCAGTTGTTGGGAGTGTGGCCCAACCCTCTCCCTCTGGGTGGGGGGAGAGAGGGTAACTGGGGACCCAATCCGAGAGGGGGCCCAGTTGATAAAAAAGGGAAAAATAGTGGCGGTAAAAGGGGTAGGGGGGTTCCATTTAATTGGGGTGGCCACCGACCCGGCTGTTGTAGCGGAGATTCGCCGGCGGAAGAGGAGACCGGCAAAACCCTTTGCCCTCCTATTCCCCGATTTGGAGCAGTTAAAAGGGTATCTGGAGCTCTCCCCGAAGGCCGAAGAGTTGTTGACCTCCCCGGAGGCCCCAATTCTCCTCCTCCGGAAAAGGGGGCCAGAGTTGGAGGGGGTCGCCCCGGGGATTGGGAAATTGGGGGTGATTCTCCCTTACTCCCCACTCCATCTCCTGTTGGCCCGGGAGGTGGGAACTCCATTAATTTTAACCAGTTGCAACATCTCCGATACCCCATTGGCCACCACCCGGGAGGAGGTGGAGAAGTGGGGGTTGGCCGATGGGATTTTGGACTACAACCGGGAGATTGTGAACCGGGCCGATGATTCGGTTTTAGAGTTAACCGGGGAAACCCCAATCCCAATCCGGTTGGGCCGGGGGTATACTCCAAAGCTAATAACCAGAGGGGGGCGGTGGGGGAAAGGACCAATTTTTGGAGCTGGAGCCGATTTAAAGGGGACAATTGCCCTCCAACTTCCGGAGGGGATTCTCCTCTCCCCCCATATCGGGGATTTGGGGAGTGTAGAGGGGGAGAGGGGGTATTGGGAGGCGGTAAACCGGTTTCGGACCCTTTACCCCACCCCCCCGGAAGTGGTGGCGGTGGATAAACACCCCCGGTATTGGAGTCGCCGGTTTGGGATTGAACTGGCCAAAAAGTGGGGAGGGGAGGTTTGGGAGGTTCAACACCATATCGCCCATCTCTTCGGGGTAGTGGAGGAGTTGGGGTTACCGAACCGGCTCTATTTGGGGATTGGGTTGGATGGGACCGGGTTTGGGGATAATCGGGAGATTTGGGGGGGAGAGTTTTTTATCTTCAATTGGACCGGCTACCGGCGGATTGGCCATTTCCCCCGGTTTAAATTGATTGGGGGGGAGCAGGGGGTTAAAAGACCGGCCCTCCCGGGGATAGCCCTTCTCCGGCAATTGGGGCTGGAGGGGAAGTGGGCCGGCCGGGACCGGTCCCGACACCAGAAAATAGAGTTGATTCAAAAATTGGAGAGGGGTCCTTTCCCCTTTACAACCTCAGCCGGTCGCCTTTTCGATATTGTTGCCTATTTAATTGGGGCGGTAGAGAAGAATCTCTACGAAGGGTATACTGGTCTCCGGTTGGAGGCCCTCTATAAAGGCCCGGCTCCGGCGGAAGGGTGGCCCCTCCAGTGGGGGGAAGGATCCTTTCCGTGGAGACCGGTGGCCCACCCCCTCTCCCCCTCTCTCCAATTCCAGAGCTGGTGGGCCAAGGAGAGGGAGAGATTGGAGAGGGAGGAGGGGAGAGCCCTCCCAGCCCGGTTGGTGGGGAGTAGTTTCCAGCTATCGGTAGCTCCCCTCTTTCAAAAACTTATAACCCTTTCCCAATCGGAGGGGGCCACCCTTTTTATCAACTCTTTAATAGAGACCCTCCTCTCAATTGGGGCCCTTTTAAATCTTCCAATTGTCGCCAGTGGAGGGGTTTTCCAAAACCGCCCCCTATTGGAGGGGTTGAAGAGGGGGGCGGAGGAGAGGGGATTGGAACTTTACCTCCCCCGGGGACTCCCTCCAAACGATGGGGCTATCTCAGTGGGACAGGTTGGGGCTGTTAAAAGGGTGTTACAGAAATTGGAGTAAAAATGTTAAAGTTTTACCTTCTCCATTAAAGTAGAGTAAAATTAACGGCGGATAAGTTTACTGGCTGGAGTTGAGAATGGAGATGTTCCCGCTTTTTTTTGGAGGGTTAACAGCAGTTGGGATAATTTTAGTGACAGGGGGATTGGCCTGGAGTTACAGTCGACGGGCTGAAGAGTGTGAAGAGGAGAAAGATGTTTTAAAAAAGAAGATTTCCGATTTGGAGGAGTTAACGGAGCGGTTGGAGTATTTAAAATCTCAAAACTTCCGATTAAAAGAGGAGTTGGAGGAACTGGAGGAGATTAATCAGGAATTGGAATGGGAACTGGAACAGGAGAAAAAACGACGGCGGGAAGAACAGAAACGGCTGGTCCAGTGTAAAGAGAAGGGAGGAAAACTGATTGAGAAGCCGGAGCAACAACCACCCCAACAGAAGCCGGATGTTCAAGTGGAAGTGGCAAAAGTGGAGTTGGCTGAGGTCCCCCATTTGGCAGCAATTCTCCGGCGGATAGAGGAGAGTGTCTCCCGATTGGATCAAAAATTTGATGTATTCGAGCAGAGCTACTACACCGAAGGGGGGTGGGGAGGGGAGATTCTCCGGTGGATTCTGGAGGAGAGCGGGCTCCAACGGTTTATCCGGACTAATAAAGGGGAGAA
>JBDONQ010000180.1:0-10853 GCA_039831255.1 Campylobacterales bacterium | reverse complement strand
CGCTGGCGTCGTAGAGACAGCCTGGCCGGAGACCATCCCCCAATGAGAGACTCACATCGTACCGGCGACAGATATCTAAAATTTCGTCGAAAATTGTGTAGAAAGGATTCTCCTTGTGGTGGTAGAGCATCCAAGAGGCGGTTAAACTTCCCCCTCGACTGACAATACCCATTTTCCGATTTGCGATATCGGGCATCATCCGGAGGAGGAGCCCAGCGTGGATTGTAAAGTAACTGACCCCCTGTTGGGCCTGTTTCTCCAAAACCCGGAGAATATCGTCGTAATCCATTTGCCGAACATCCCCAACCTCATCCACAATTTGATAAATTGGAACTGTCCCAATTGGGACTGGGGAGGCTTTAATAATTGCCCTCCTAATTTCGTCGATATTTTTGGCCCCGGCACTTAAATCCATAATTGTATCGGCCCCATACTTTAGAGCGATTTTTAACTTTCGGACCTCCTCTTCCACATCGGAGGCGAGGGCACTGGCTCCAATATTGGCATTTACTTTAGTTTTGGTAACCCGGCCAATTCCCATTGGGACCAGATGGGTGTGGTTAATATTGGCGGGAATTATTAATCTCCCCCGGGCCACTTCACTCCGAACCACATCTGGGGAAAGGTTCTCCACTTTTGCTACATATTCCATCTCTTCAGTGATTACCCCCTGTCGGGCGTAGTGCATTTGGGTTCTAATTGAATCTTTTTCCCGTTTTTTAACCCACTCCTCTCTCATCTCTACCCTTTATTCGATTTTTTTGGAAAATACAGAAAGGGGCTTAAACTCCCCTTAAACTTTATTGGGATTTATAGTTGAAATAGGAGGGGAAGGGTATAATTATAGAAGCTTACAACAGGAGGGTCGTTTAAAAATGAAACATGTACCATCTGGAATTACATCTTTTCGAGAATTGAGGGAGGGGGGGTATATCTATGTGGACAAAACTCAGCTGATTGAAGAATTGATTAATAGTTACAAATATGTTCTACTGGCCCGGCCAAAGGGGTTCGGGAAGAGTATTACGCTAACCACAATTGAGGAGCTGTTCAAAGGGAATCGGGAACTGTTCCAAGGGACCGCCCTCTATAAAAAGCATCAGTTTAACCGATTTCCAATTATTAAATTTAACTTCCGGGGGTTGGGCCGGAGTGTGGAGGAAGTAAAAGAGAGTCTACTGGAACAGCTACTCCATATTGTAGGGGAGTTAGATCCAACCCTCCGGGTGAAATTCCGGGACAAAGATAAAATTAGATACTACTTCCGGGATTTAATTCTCCAAATTTCAAAAAAGGAGAATAGTAAGGTTGTAATTTTAGTGGACAATTACGACAATTCAGTTTTGGAGTCCCTCTTCAATTTGGAGATGGCCCGGCAAATTTGGAATATCCTCCGGGATTTTCTACTGGTGGTCAAAGATTATGGAGAATACATTCAGTTCGCATTTTTTACTGGGATTACCACTATTTTGAAAAGAACCCCTTTTGAGGTCTCCCCGGTGGAGGATATCACTCTCCACCCCTACTTCTCCAATATTTGCGGATTTATGTATGAAGAGGTTCTCTTCTACTTCGATGAGTTCCTTCAAACTGTGGATATGGATATGTTGAAATACTGGTATTACGGTTACAACTTTTTAGGGGATTTTGTCTTCAACCCGATAGATATAATTTCTTTCATTAAAAATAATTACCTGTTTAAACCCTACTGGTACATGCGGATTTCCAATGAATTTTTCTATCGGGTTCTCCGGGAACAGCAGTTTTTCCTCCCAGAAATAGAGCAGATGCAGGCTCCGGAAAAAATTTTTAACAGTTTTAATTTGGATTACTTTATGAGCGAATCGTTGGCATTCCACACTGGGCTAATTACAATTGAGTCGATGAAAGATACCTCCTTTGGGACGATTTTCTCCTTTCGTCCCCCCAATAAAATGGTTCAAATCAATTTAAATGACGATTTAATCCGGTTTATCACAAACAAATCCTCCTTTTTCCATTTTAAGAAAGAGCTCTACATCTCCTTTAAAGCCGGGGATATCAATAAATTCCGGAAAACAATCCGGGCGATTTTTGAAACTTTGGACCCGGACCACTTTGTTCGGTACCGATTTGACAAGTGGCGGGGAATTCATATCACTTTAGTTTACGCCTATTTAATGTCACTGGGGGGGGAGATGGAGATTTTTGAAAGTACCACTGAGACAATCACCTTTAGTTATCAGTTGGAGGGGAAGGTTTACTTAATCCGAATTTCCCCTCAAGACTCGTTAAAAGAGCTGTTGCGGACCAAGTATTACGATACAATTCGGGCTCGACGGGTGGTACTACTGGGACTCGATTTTGAGAAAGGGGAGTTCAATTTTAGCCGAATCGATTGGGAAGTAAAAGAGAAGTATGGGGTTGAGTAATGAAGTTTGACACCTATTTGGCAATTGGAATTGGGGGGTTTTTAGGGGCAATTGCCCGGGCTTGGATTACCGGAGTTGCCCACACCCTCTTTAGAACCCATTTCCCATTGGGAACTACAATTGTAAATTTAGTTGGGAGTTTTACATTGGGGGTGTTGGCCGGGTTAATTGCGATTAAAGCGTTGGAGAACCCTTTTTTAAAATCCCTTTTAACAACTGGAATGATGGGGGCTTTGACCACCTACTCCACTTTTGCGCTGGAGAGTTACTTTTTAATTGAGGGGGGAAGGTGGGAAAAGGCTCTCTTATTTGTGGTTATCAATCTAGTTGGGACAATTTTGCTGGCAGGAGGGGGGTTTAAATTTGTAACAACTCTGCTGAGGTAAAGGAGAGAGATGAAGAAGCTTGAGAAAGGGAATATCCGAATTATTGGAGGGAAGTATCGGGGCAAGAAGCTCTATATCGGGGATAAAAGTAAAACCCGTTCTACAAAACAGATTCTAAAGGAGTCGGTATTTAATACCCTCCAATGGGAGGTTCCCGATTCAATTTGGGTGGAGGTTTTCAGTGGGGTCGGTTCAATTGGGTTGGAGGCGATTAGCCGGGGGGCGAAGGGGGCCTACTTTTTGGAGAAGGACCCGGAAGCCCTTGAAGTTTTAAAAAGGAATGTGGACTCGCTGGAACCGGAAAAGTGTGAGATAATCCCCGGGGATAGTTTTGAAACAATTTGGGATGTGTTCGAGATTCTCCGGCGGAACCGGGAGAGGGCTTACTTCTATTTCGACCCCCCTTTCCCAATCCGGAAAGGGTACGAAGATATTTACGACCGGATTATTGAGCTAATGAAAAAGTTGCCAAAAGTGAATGTAGAGAAGATTTTAATCGAGCACAAAAGCGACTACCAGTTTCCAGAGCAGGTGGGCCGATTTAAAAAGATAAAAACCCGGAAATTTGGGAAGAGTGCAGTTACTTACTTTGAGTAGCGGGAGTTGGAGTTGAAGGGAGTGGGAACAGGAAAATTTTTAAACTAAGGAGAGGGTGTGGCACTGAATTTGGAAGAGATTTATCGGAACTATAACGGGCTGCTGGAGGGCCATTTTCTGCTGAGTAGTGGGAAACACTCCCAATTTTACCTTCAGAGTGCAAAAGTTTTAGAACATCCAGAGGTGGGGGAGATGTTGGGCCGGGAGCTGGCGGCCCAAATTCGGGGGGCTGGAATTGAGGCGGATTTGGTCTGCTCCCCGGCACTGGGGGGAATTTTGGCTGGGTATGAGTTGGCCCGGGGGTTGGGGGTCCGGTTTATTTTTACAGAGCGGGTCAATGGGATTATGACTCTCCGGAGAGGGTTCGGGGTAGCCCCCGGGGAGAAGGTAATTATTTGCGAAGACATTATTACAACAGGGGGGAGTGCGTTGGAGGCGGCCCGGGAAGTGGAGAAACAGGGGGGAGAAGTGGTTGCCTTTGCCGCAATTGCGAACCGGGGGTTCTGCCGGCGGGTTGGGGGAAGAGGGGAGCGGAAACCGGAGTGTAAGTTACCAGTGGATAAGCCGTTATTTGCATTGGCCGATTTCCAATTTGAAGTTTACGAACCGGATGAGTGCCCCCTATGTAAAGCCGGTTCAAAACCGGTAAAACCGGGGTCCCGCCCCACCCCTTAATCCCCCCGGTTGGAGTAAAGAGGAAAAAAGGAGCTACTCTGGTTGAAAGGGAGTGAGATTTGAAAGGGGAGGGGGATAGAAATTTAGTCAAGCCAGTGGAAAGCAGAGTTTTTAATTCAATTTTCAAAGAATCTTCCCGCTAACGGAGAAAAAGGTCGATTTGGGGTGGAATAGCAACTGTTTTTGGGATAGAAAAATCCAAAAAAGGAGCGATACCCCTGTTAAGGGTGATACCCCAGCTGGAAAGAGTGAATAGGCCGGAGAGGAGGGGAAGTCGGGTAATCGGGCACTTTGAAGCAGGAATTCAATTAAGGTAATTTCCGGCTCCTCTCTGCTCCTCTCTCTTCTCTTTCAATAACAGGGTTTTATTTTCCTCTTTGGAGGTTCCATTGCTTAAATTACTTGGCGGAATGCCAAAGTCTATCTCAAATCTTTGACCACTGGGAGCAAAAAAAACTCCCCTCCTCCAATTGAAATTGGAGGACCGTTTAAATTGGGGAAGCTCTAAATCTCTGGGTTATCAGCGGAGGGGTTTTGGATTCATTACCTCCACATCTATTACATCGGACCCCCGCTCCCGCTTCTTTCGGAACTCTTTATACCTCTCCACCTCCCCTTTCAATTGGGAGATTACAAATCCAATTATAAAGGCGTCATCTACCCACCCTCCAATTGGAATAAAATCGGGGATTAAATCCAGTGGAACTACCAAATAGGCCAATGCCCCGGCAATTACTAAATAGGTTGTCGGGTCCACTTTATAGTCCGGGTCTGTAATCATTTGAAAGAGGAGGAGGGCATCCCCCAAAAACTCCAGTTCCGGATGCTTTTTTACAAATTCCCGGAACTTTTCTGGGCTAAATTTATCGGCAAACTCTTTCGCCATCTCAATTATTTTCTGTTTTTGCTCTTCGGAAAGCATTGGAACTCCTTTTAAAGAATTTTTAAAAAAAAACTGGCCCCCCTCCGGAGAAATCACTCTCCTCCAATTTAATTCCCCGTTTAGTTTAACACTTATTTTTAAATTTTTGTCTCTCTATTTCACATTTCCCGGAATGGGCCAAATTTTGCCCTGTTCCCCTATTGAGCCCTGTTAACAGAAAAGAAGTTGAAATCGAGAAAGTGAATATAAAAGGTGCTACAGAAATAGCTCCTCCTCTTCAAAAACCCCCTCTGGCCAATCTCGATACTTCTCCCACCGGTTCCAAAACTCCTTCCCCCACCACTGCCACTTCTCCTTCAATTTCCCCAATACATCTCTTTTCCGCCCTTCCCACCCGCTGGCCCACCGAATCATTGGAACCGCCTTTGTGACTGGAATTGGAACCCCTCCCATTTGGGTTAAGTAGGGATTGGGAATTTGGCAATCAATAAATGGGATATTGTGGGCCGGGGCAAAGATGTCGGTTAAATAGAGGAGGGCCAACTTACTTCCATCGGGCCGGAGGTGGAACATACTCTCCCCGGAGAAGTAATTTCCAATCCAGAGTCCGTAAAGCCCCCCGGCCAACTCACCTTTGTAGTAAACCCCAATTGTGACCAACCCCCCCACCTCCTCCCGGACCTCTCGATAAAATCGGATAAAGTTTTCATTAATCCAACTCCCCTCCTTCCCCCGCTCCCCGGCAGATCCACAAAGGCGGATTATCTCCTCCCAATTCTCCCCATTTACCTCCACCTCCCAATTGGGACTCCGGAGCTTCTGCCGGAGCTTCCGGGTCCACCGCCCCTGTCCCGGGAATAGGAACATCCGCTCCAACTTTTTATCCCCAACAAACCAGTGGAAATGGCCGTTAATATCTTCATACCAGACGAAAAAACCTTGAGAGTAACCGGCTATCCCCAGTTCCAGTTTTAGGGAGTCACTAACCCCGACTAACCCATCCTCATACGGGAGGTAAGGGTCTGGGAAAAGGGGAGAAACGATGTAGTAAAGGGGGGGGGTCTCAAAGACCCTAAACACTCTCTTCCCCTTCCCGCTTCCGCTTAGAGGGGAGAGAGCTGGAGAACTGGAACTGGAATTTCCTGTTTTTAAAATCTACTTTTACCCTTCCCCCTTTTTGGAGTTTTCCAAATAGTAACTCTTCAGTAATTGGTTCCCCAATCTCTCGCTCAATTGTCCGGGCCAGTGGTCTAGCCCCAAATTTTGGGGAGAAACCCCGTTTTGCCAGCTCCCGTTTAGCCCGGTCGGTTACAACTAACTCCACTTTCCGTCGCCGAAGTTTCTCTCCCAACTCTCGGAGGAATTTCTCCACAATTACAATAACTGTCTTTTCCCCCAACGGCTTAAATTTTACAATTCCATCCAACCGATTCAAAAACTCCGGGGCGAAAAACCGCTCAATCGCCTCCTCCCGGAATTGGGAATCCTGCTGACTAAACCCAATTTTACTCCCTTCCCCAACCCCCAAATTGGAGGTCATAATTAAAATTACATTCCGAAAATCGGCTTTCCGCCCCTCATTATCGGTTAAAACCCCCCCGTCCATCACCTGTAACAGAATTTGAACAATATCTGGGTGGGCCTTCTCAATCTCATCCAATAGTAGAACCGAGTGGGGGTGTTTCCGAATCTCTTCCACCAATAACCCCCCCTGCTCAAACCCCACATACCCAGGGGGAGCCCCTATCAACTTTGCAACCGAGTGTTGCTCTTGAAACTCACTCATATCGAACCGGATAAAATGGATTCCCAACACTTGAGCCAATTGCTTTGCCAATTCAGTCTTCCCAACCCCAGTTGGACCGACGAACAGGAAGTTCCCTATCGGTTTATTCTCCCGACCCAATCCAGCCCGGCTCCGTTTTACAACTTTTACAACCACCTCTACAGCTTTGTCTTGGCCAATTACCACCTCTTTTAACCGGCTCTCCAACTCCCGGAGCCGTTCAATTTCACTCTTCCCAGCCACCTCCTTTGGAATATTCGCAATTGAAGCTACCACCTCCTCAATCTCCCGTTTGGAGACCAACTTTTTTCCAGCCATCTTTGCCCGGGCCCCCGCTTCATCAATTACGTCGATAGCACTATCGGGTAAAAACCGCTCTGTTAAATATTTTTTTGCCAACTCCACTGCACTTCGGAGGGCTTGATCCGAGTACCGAAGGTTGTGGTATTGCTGATACCGCTCCCGGAGCCCTTTTAAAATTTGATAACTCTCCTCAATTGAAGGCTCTTTTACATCCAATTTTTGGAACCGCCGGTAGAGGGCTTTATCTTTTTCAAAAGTTTCTTTAAACTCTTTATAAGTGGTAGCCCCTATACACCGGAGTTTTCCACTGGCCAACGCCGGCTTTAAAATGTTTGCCACATCCAGTGTGGAGTTAGATGTTCCCCCAGCCCCAACAATTGTGTGAATTTCATCGATAAATAGAATTGGTTCCCCCTCCTCCTCCTCTTCCAACTCTTTTAACACCTTTTTAAGACGAATCTCAAAATCCCCCCGATATTTGGTCCCAGCTACCAGTGCCCCAATATCCAGTGCGTAAATCTTCTTCCCTTTTAAAAACTCTGGAACTTCCCCCCGGGCAATTCTCTTTGCTAACCCCTCCACAATTGCACTCTTTCCAACTCCAGCCTCCCCAACTAAAACTGGATTATTCTTCTTCCGCCGGGCCAAAATCTGGATTAACCGCTCCAACTCCCGCTCCCGGCCAATTAATTCGTCAAAATCCTCCGCCCTGCTAACTAATTCGGTGGCAAATTTGGATAGGGCCCTCTCCCTCTTCCGCCCCTGTTCCTCTTCTTCCCCCTCTTCCTCTTCCCCCTTTCGCTGAAATCGCCCCTCCCCTCGGTTGTAGTAGAGTTGCTCCTCCAACTGCTCCCGGAGGTGGTGTTTTAACTTCTCAATATCTATTTTGTACCCCTCCATTAACCGGATTGTGTAGGACTCCTCTTCCTCCAGTAGGGCCAGTAAAAAGTGAGCTACCTCCACCCGACCCGCTGAATATTTTTTGGCTATCTCCTGCATCCGCCGGAGAACCCGACGGAGGGCTGGGCTCTCCAATGGAATCTTTACCTCCTGTCGTTCCGACTCAATAAAGTGGTTTAAATACTCCTCCAACTGCTCTTGTACTTGGAGGAATTCCTCCTGAAAATCCTCCTCCATCATTACAAAAAATTCGTCCAACTTCCGTCTCTTCATTAATAGGTAAAATGCGTGGTCTGTCGTTAAAATTGAGTGGCGTCGCTGTTGGGCCTCCTTTATCATCTGCTGAAAAAATCTCTTCAACTCAGGATGCAACTCCAAATCGAACTCCTTCCTTTTTAAATTCTCCGATTAAAACTCCTCTACTCCGGCTCCAAAACCGCTTGAAGGGGGAATCCAGCCATTCGGGCCCGGTTGTGGACCAACTCCACTTTCGCTTCAGCAATCTCTTTTGGATAAATTCCCACAACCCCTCTCCCCTCCCGATGGATTTGGAATGTGAGTCGAACCGCATCTTCAAAACTCTTATTGAACAGCTCTTGCAATAGCTCTATCACAAAATCGAAAGTAGTTACATCATCATTTAAGAGAATCACTTTATAAAGGGGAGGTAGTAGGGTCTCCACCTCCCCTTCCAACTGGACTTGACTCCCCATTTGAACCCTTTTTTAATCTATTTTAGCAAAAATGGGGGGAGGTCTGGAGAGGGAGATTGTTCAAAAGGTAGTGGACCTGCCGATTTTTAACCTCTAGA
Source organism: Campylobacterales bacterium (assembly GCA_039831255.1). Lineage (GTDB taxonomy): Bacteria > Campylobacterota > Campylobacteria > Campylobacterales > Nautiliaceae > PUXY01. The sequence continues at coordinate 2,101 of JBDONQ010000180.1, read as the reverse complement.
ATTGAGAAAAACCCCTCCCCCTTTACCCAGTAGACCCCATCCTGTTGGGTCTCCAACTCTTCAATCGAAATTTTCCGTCCCAATTGGAGCTGATTAATCGGTCCCAGATATCTATTCTTCGGGCAGTTTAAAAACTGAGTCGGATCCAACGGCTCTTCACACCGGTACTCAAATTTCCCCTCCCGGAGACGGGTTAAGGTTGTTAAAAAACCGGTGGTCCCCAGCCGAGCCGCCAAATCGGCTCCCAAACTTCGGATAAAGCACCCCTCACTCACCTCAGCCTCAAAAGTTAAAAAGGGGTGGGAGTAATTTACCAATCTAAGTTGAAAAATCTCTACTGGAACCGTTTTTAACTCTACCTCTTCCCCCTGCTGGGCCAATTGATAGGCCCTTTTCCCCCCCACTTTTTTAGCAGAGTAGAGGGGAGGGGTCTGGAGATATCGCCGGGGAAATTGGGAGAAAACCCTCTCCACCTCCTCTCTAGAATACCGGGGGACCAAATCAATCCTCTCTACCTGTTCAATATCCAGAGATCGGGAAACCCCCCCCAGCAAAAGGGTAGCCCGGTAGAGTTTTGGGCTCTTTTTTAAAAAGCGGAACAGTTTTGTATACCGGCCAAAGGCGATTATTAAAACCCCCTCCCCAAAGGGGTCTAATGTTCCGGAAAATCCCCCTTTCCGGACCCGGTATTTCTGTTTCAATTGATGGAGATACCGGTTAGAGGAGATAAAGGGGGGTTTATACCCTACAAAGAGTCTCTCTTCCATCGGTTATCGGGCTTTAAAGTTCTCTTTTGTAACGCAAAATTCCCGGACAAAACAGCGGTTACACTGGGGATTTTTCGCTTTACAGATGTAGCGGCCAAATAGGACAAAGGCGTGGTGGAGGGGGCCCAAATCCTCTTTAAAAGCCTCCACCAAATCCCGCTCTGTCTCTTCAACACTCTTCCCATCGGTAATCCCCAACCGGTGGGCTACCCGATAGACATGGGTATCCACCGCCATCCGATTCTCCCCGCAAAACTCAATTAAATAGACATTGGCAGTTTTATTCCCAACCCCGGGAAGGGAGGTCAACTCTTTGTGGGTTTCGGGAATTTTCCCCCCAAACTCCTCAACAACCCGCTTTGCCATCCCAATTAAATTTTTCGCTTTATTATTGGGGTAGGAGCAGGATTTAATCAACTCCCGGACCTCTTCAAAAGTGCCATTGGCCAATTCAAAGACTGTTGGAAACCGTTTAAAAAAAGGGGGGGTAATCTGATTTACCCGTTTATCGGTGCACTGGGCCGATAGGATAATCGCTACCAATAATTGATACCCATCCCGATATCTCAACTCGGTCTTCCGGGCCGGATACTTTTCCAGAAACCTTCTTTTAATCTCCGCCAACTCCTCTGGGCTCCTTAAAACCACTCTCCCTCCTTGTCAATTTTAAAAAGATCTCAATTAGGGGAGGATTTTAGCAAATCCCGCCAGAGCTGATAGTAAGGGGAGTCACAAAAGCACCGCTTTGGGGGGTATCGGGAGATTAAATTGGCCCTCTCCAGTAACTTTCGGTTGGAGAGGAGGGTATCATACTCCCCATCGAAGAGGAGCTGATGCTCCTCCCCAAGTACCACCGCCCGGGTCCCCAGCTGATACCCGATTGAGAGGTCGTGGGTTGCAATTACCGCGGTAATCTCTAACTTGTCCAAAAAGTGGATAAACCAACCGGTGTGCCGGGGGTCCATTGCTGAGGTGGGCTCATCCAGGAGCAGTAGCTTTGGGGAGTAACTGAGGAGAGCCCCCAACATTACCCGCTGTTGCTCCCCCCGGCTCAACTCCAGTGGGCTCTTCCCCAATAGGTCGGTAATTTCCAGCAACTCTGCCACCTTCTCCCCCCTCTCCCGCCAATCGGGGAACCCAAATTGCCGGGGGGAGAAGATTAGCTCATCCCAGACAGTTGGGTTAAAAATCATACTCTCCGGATTTTGGAATAGGAGTCCTACCTGCTGTCGGAAGTTGGGGGGAACCCGTCTCCCCACCGGGGTTCCATTGAAGAGGTAGGTGCCGGTGGTAGGGGGGTAGAGCCCCCCTAAAATCCGGAGGAGGGTCGACTT
>JBDONQ010000064.1:0-3121 GCA_039831255.1 Campylobacterales bacterium | reverse complement strand
GACTCTCAAAACGGCTAATAGACAAGAATCGGGAGTTTATTTGTGAAAGGGATGGTTAGAAATCGTAAATTGGCCAAAGCAAATGGAGGTTGGGGCAGATTTCTTGGATTGCTTCAATCCAAAGCCGGATGGTATCGAATAGGGATAATTCAACAGATTTGCTCCAGTTTCAAAAATTTGCAATAAATGGGGATAGATTAAAAAAAATCTTCAAACTTTCCGATAGAATTTGGAATTGCCCAAAATTTGGAGCTCTCCACAATAGAGACATCAAAGAAGTAGTTCCCAATCTAAAATAGGAAGAGTGTAAAGGGTGACCCCCTCCTTTTTACCCTTTCCGTTTCTACCCTCTCTAATACTTCCCTTTTAAACTCCCGAAATAGGTAATTTCCTCCGCCTTTTTTGGGGTATTCAACTCCTTCACCACTTTTTCAATCTCCATCTCCTTCATCATCCGCTCCAACTCCTCTTCACAATAGCTCATATGCATCTCCGCCGAGATTACCATTGGCATCTCCTCAATCTGGACCAACTTCTGAATCTCCTCCTCCACGGTCTCCCCTTCAATTGTGACAATAATAATTCCCTTCTCTTTCTCCCCAAAATGGACTTCACAAAGCCCCGATTCTTTTAAATTGAGCCAAACTGCATCGTAATTTTCTGGCAAAGTTTTCACAATAATACTGGAGATATTCATCTCCCCTCCTTTTTCAAAAATTATTTCCCCTTCCGCCAATCTTATCCCGATTCCCCTAGTATTTTCCTCTCACTTTTGACCCCCCTTCCCGTTTTCCGGTTTCCCCTCCAAATCCCAGATAATCAACTCCGCCGGAGAAAAGCTGAGGAGTTGTCGATTGGAGAGAAATTTCATTCCATTTAGAGCCATTGTATGCCCCTCCAAGATTTCCACCTCCTTTCCCCCCAATTTTTGAACTGCAATCCGGTTCTGCTCATCCAATTGATAGGCGATTAATTTCCCGTTGGGGGAGATTGCCAACCCGTAGGGGATGAACTTATTTTTAAATTTTGCAACGAAAAAGTGCTCTTTCCAGTTGTAAATTGAGATTCGGGTGTCGGCAGACCCATTCCCAATTAAAACCCCATTGAAATCGAGGGCCACACTTTTATCTTTATTCCATCCCTCTACAACCCCCAATCTCTTTCCACTCTCAATCTCCACCACTTTTGGGGCCCCACTCTCATCCCCAAAAATCGCTATTTTCCGCTTTGGCCCAATTGCCAAACTGGAGAAGACATAATTCCCAATTTGGGTCCGGTAGACCACTTTTTTAGTATCCGGATTGAATAAAAGGGCCTCATCACTCAATAATCCAAAAAAGAGATTCCGGTCTGTCGTAAAGATTCCTCGCATCAGTGTAATTTTTGTCTCCCAAACCCTCTTTAACTCTTTATCAGGGAGGGAGTAGATAAAAACCTCCCGCTTTGCATCATCCCCCTCCCCTAAAATTAACAACTCCCGCTGGTCCGGAGAGAAGTTCAATGAGTAGATTGGCATTGGAATCTCTTCCCCGGTGAAGTCGTGGCTCTTCGGAAGCTCTACAACAATTTCCGGTTTTTTCTTTCCCCATTTCAATAACTCCACTTTCCCATTTTCCAATCCAACTGCTAACCAATTTTTAGACCAAGCCACTTTTGAAATGTACCCGTCAAATTGCAATTTTTCGGAAGTGACCCCAAAGAGTAGCCCTACTACCCCTACCAATCCCGCCAAAATTTGCCGGAACCTCATCTCCCCTCCTTTGCCACTTTTTCTCTATTTTACCCTTTTTCCCCACTTTTCGGGAAGGACCCCTCTCCTCCGTCCCCTTTTTAAAAAGGGGATTACCCCCCCACCGGGAACAACTTTATCGCCTCCGGCTCTGGGCAAACAGAGAGGCAAAACCCACACCCGGTGCACCCCTCTTCCCGAATTATCGGATTCCAAAGTCCAGTAAACTCAATCACCCCCTTTGGGCAAGCGTCCCCACAGCTTCCACAAACTATCCCTCTCCACGCTAAACACCCTCGGGGGTCTATCATCGCTATTCCAATCTGTTCCCTTCTCCACTCTACTTTTAACACCTCCCCAGAGCAGGCTTCGGCACATTTATCGCAAAAGGTGCACCCGTTTTCCGAAAAATTTAAAACTGGGACCCCCTCCCGAATCTGAATTACTCTCTCTGGGCAGTTGGAGAGACACTCCTTCCCTTCACATTGGAGACACTTTACAAAATCGCTCTCAACCCGGTAGTAAGGGGGAAAAAGGGTATCGGGGGGGAGAAGTCCCCGGAGAAGGAGATATCTCCGGCTCTCCCCACTACTCATTTGGAGGTATTACTCCGGAGGGACTCAAACCGATTCTCTACAACAGGGTCAACTTTTGCTTGGGGGGCGTGGCAAGTGGTACAGAAATAGCGACTCCCAGCCACTTTTGGCTCTTTTTTATTCCCCTCAAAATTATCCACAAAGTGGTCTGGGGGCATAGGGGTAATTTTCAACTGTTTTGCCACATTGGGCATATGGCAACTGAGACATTGATTTTTCCCGACTTTAATTGGGACCATCCCTTTCACAGAGTGGGGAATCATTGGGGGGGCAGTTACAAAGGAGGTGGGGAGAGGTTTAGTCTTCCCCGGCATTGGGGGGGTCTCATTCTCCTGCAATTTTGGAAGGTTTTGGGAATCGGCCTCCAGTGGAGCTTTCCGAATACCGGTCACATCCACATACCCTTGGTTCCCAAATAGGAATCCAACAGAGACTAGTGTTAGTAGTCCCAATCTTTTTAAATTCATCTGTTACTCCTTTTTAGTGTTTGAGATAAAACTTCTAATTGAAAACTTCAACGCATTGTCGTTACAGACTTCTACACATCGACCGCAATTGGTACACTCAATTCCGTCAATAAAACCGCTTTTCCGGTAGATAATTGGATTTAAAACCTCTTTCTCCGGACAGACCTCTTTACAATTTCCGCAATTGGTGCAATTCAAATGATTATGCTCTACCCGGATTAAACTCCGGCTTCCGATAATTGAGTAAGTGGCCCCGACTGGGCACATATGACCACACCACCCATTTTTTACAATGAAAAGGTCAAATAGGAAAATCGTCAAAATTAATG
>JBDONQ010000265.1:0-3129 GCA_039831255.1 Campylobacterales bacterium | reverse complement strand
TAATAGAGATTACAATGCTACAATCAACTTACTAAAAGAGGGATTAAAACAAGTAGGGGTGGAACGCTCCGAACTTATGCCTGTGGAGGTAGCTCTGGCGGGGTCTGTTTATACAGACTAGTCATCTACCTGTGAAGCAGGAAGCTCCGCCTTTCAAGGCGGAGTAGTTCACCTTCTTAAACAATCCAGAATATTTTATAGCTGTGGAGAGTTATTAATAAAGGAACAACTAAATGGGTACAACTCAATAACGGAACAACTCCCCAACTTTAAATTGTCAGTTTTGATAAAAAAAAGGAGGAAAACTCTCCCGACTCCCCGTTCCCCTCCCCCGGGGTAGTTAGGGAACTATTGAAAATTTTTTCATATTAAGAGTTTTCTTGAGCTTCCAACCAGAACCGGTATTTTTGAATCAACTCTTCCGCCTCTGGGGAGAGGGCAACTTTATTGCCAGCAATCTGAATTAACCGGCCATAACCCCGGAAAAGGCTTCCAAAGCCCCGGGCACTGTTTCCCAGTTTTAACCACTCTTCCCGAACATCCTCTTGGGAAGCAACTCCTCCATCCTTTTTCACCTTCCAAAGAACCAATAACTTATTTTTTAAATTTGCTGGGGGTTCTTTGGTAGTAGTTTTTCCCAACTGCATCTCCAATTTTTCTACTTTTTCCAAAATTCTCTCGGCATCTTGCCGAATTTCGTTCAACAATCCCAACATTTGCTCTGTACTCATCTACACCTCCTTTTAATCTTTCATTTGCATCTCCGCGAGTAAAATTATAACAAAATTAAATCCAGTTTGCAATTGGGATGCGATTTTTTTAGAAAATTTTTTTCGTTCCCGATTCCTTTTTAGGGAAAAGTCAATTGGAAAGAGTTAACTGGTGGGGGTTAAGTTTCTCCGAACTCTAAAAACTCGAAAAAGGAGGACTCTTCTCCTCCAGAGGAATCTCTAAAAATTTCCCAATTTCTTACAATTCCAATGGGTTTAAAATCACTACTACCTATTTTAAACTTTTTACCAATTTTAAAGGGAAAGAGGAATTTTAAATGAAAAAGAGAGATATCCCCTCCCCTTTGGGATTTCCCCTTTCCCCTTCCAACTCACTTTTATCTTACTCTCCCTCTTTCTCCCCCTCTTCCAACTCCAACTCCCGATCCCGGTGGTAGAACATCCCTGTCCCCACTGGTAAAATCCGCCCCACAACAATATTCTCTTTAAAGTCCTCCAAATAATCAAATTTCCCTTGGATACTGGCCTCTGTCAACACTTTTGTGGTCTCTTGGAAGGAGGCGGCGGAGATAAAGCTGTCCGATTGAATTGCGGCCCGGGTAATCCCCACCAACACCGGCTCTGCAATTGCCGGTTTTCCCCCAAACTTTTTAATCCGCTCATTCTCCTCCCGGAACATCCGTTTACTGACCAAATCCCCGGGGATAAATTTGGTATCTCCCGCATCCACAATCCGGACCTGCCGGAGCATTTGATTGATAATAATTTCGATATGTTTATCGTTAATATTTACCCCTTGACTCCGGTAAACTTTCTGCACCTCAGCAATAATGTACTGTTGAAGGGCTTTCTCCCCCCTAATTTTTAGTATATCAAAACTGGAGATTACCCCATCGGTCAACTGCTCCCCGGCGTGGACATAATCCCCATCGTGGACCAAAATTTGCTTATCTGCCGGCACCAGATACTCTTTTATCACAGTTTCCCCCTCTACAATTAACCGTTGCTTATTCCGGACCCGGTTTCCAAACCGGACCACCCCATCAATTTCACTGAGAATTGCTGGATTTTTGGGTCGCCGGGCTTCAAACAGTTCACTAACCCGGGGGAGACCCCCAGTGATGTCGGTGGATTTAGCAACCGCCTTTGGAACTTTTGCCAAGATATCCCCCTGCTGAACCTGAGCCCCCTCTTTTACATGGATTACACTCCGGGGCTCTAGTACATATTCAGCGGTCCGTTCCTTCCCAATCAGTAGGATCCGGGGGGTCATCCCTTTTGGAATATACTCTTTTACAATAATCCGGGTCTCCCCAGTTAACTCATCCACTTGGGTTGTAACACTCTTACTATTCTCGATATCTTCAAACTGGACCACCCCATCAAATTCCGCCAAAATTGGGTTTGCAAAGGGGTCCCATTCTGCGATAACTTTAGACTCTTCTTTCAACGGAGATGCGATTAAATCTTCCGGTTTTACCTCCTCCCCTTCATCTACCTCAATCCGGCTCCCCCGGATTATATAGTGCCGTTCCGCCTCCCGTCCCTCTCTGTCAATTATTAGGGCAAAGAGCCCCTTTTGTTTTACATCCTCCCCAATTTCGGTCCCCTTTTTAATCTCCCCTTTTGGAACTGGCATTAAATCCCCCCCAATTAGCCGATAAAAGTGGACTCTCCCCCCTTCCTTGGCTTTTACTTTCATTGGAACCGGTTCATTATCCTCTACTTTCAACTCAGCCCCGTAGGGAATCCGTTGGGGGATGTACCAAGCTTCTTTAATCACCTCTACAATCGCCTCCCCCTCTTTTACCAGTTGCTCCCGATAGGGGATGTAGAGTTTCCCTTCCGGTTTATCCCCAACTCCGGCCAATTCAACCCCTTTTACAATATCCCGTTTCCGAAGGGAATACCGCCGTTTCTTCCCATCCTTACACTTAATTTCAACTAAAACCTCCTCATGCTGGGTTTCAGTGGTGACAACTCCGTCACAGGGGGCTTTAATCTTTGGCTCTACCAACAAAATCGCCGCATTTCGCCGGTTTGCAACAATCCGTTTCCCATTCCGGTTGTAGGTTTCAATATTGTAGTACCGGATATACCCGTGGTGGGTCGCTTTTACCTCCCGCTCTTCTTGGGTAGACCCGGCAACCCCCCCGGTATGGAAGGTCCGGAGAGTTAACTGGGTCCCCGGCTCCCCAATCGATTGGGCAGCAATAATCCCCACCGCTTCCCCCACTTTTACCAATTTTCGTTCCGCCAAATTCATTCCGTAACATTTGGAGCAGATACCTTTTGGAGCTTTACAGGTGAGGGCACTCCGAATTTTCACCGATTTTACCCCCCGCCGGACAATCTCCTTTGCCTCCTCTTCAGTGATTAGTTGCCCATCCCGGTAGAG
>JBDONQ010000021.1:0-3138 GCA_039831255.1 Campylobacterales bacterium | reverse complement strand
AACCCCCCTACAGCTGTCGCCTCCCAACCGGTGACTGGCAACCCAAAGGGGGTGTAGACTGGAAAGTTCCTCTCCAAATAGGAGTAGAGTTTCCTCAAAAAGGTGCCGGTTAATAGATTTCCAACCAACACCGCCCCATTCAATTCCAACTCCTTCTCCAGAGAGAGGTAGAGATTGCTCAAATATTCAGCTCCACTCTCCACTACCCCATAACCAATTTGAACAGGGTCACTTCCGGCCAGTAGGTAGCTAATGGAGGTCCGGATTACCCAGAGGGGGTCAATTCCCCCTGTTGAAGAGGGGCGGTAGTCGATTCGAACCCCTTTTTTCCCAATAAACCCTTCCACTTTTGAGAGGAGAGTGTTAGCCCCCTTCTCCCACCTTTCCCCAAATCCCAATAAAACCCCGATAACTCCCCATAGGTAGTAGAGCCCCCCCTCTCCCGCCACTTCCCCTTTCAATGCCCGGTGGTAGAGTTCCGGTAGCCTCTCCCGGAAATTGGAAATGAGCCGTTCTCCGGTTTCGTTTATCTGCCGAATCTGCTGAAAAATCTCCTGGAATGAAGTAAATCGAAATTTGGGCTCCAGAATCGGGGAGAGCCCCGTTGCCGGGGAGTAGAGGTAAAGTCCCCCTTCCCCTCTCCAGAGGGAGTAGCAGAGGAGCCTTTTTTCCGAAATACCCCACCCCTCAATTACCCCAAAAATTCCCCCAAACCGGGGACGGGCCTCAACCCCTCCCTCAATCACCCCCCCTCCCCTCTTCACCTCTACCAATTTTACCCCCCCAATCTCCCGATACCGGGCCCGGTAGGGGCCAGCTACCCCCACTTTTTTACCCCCTTCCCAATTTACTGGAAAGAGGGCCGGTAAAATCCCCCTCTCCCCCTGTTGGAGTAGGGGGTCCAACCGCCGGGAATCGGTCCCAATTGCCACAGGAATTGGCTGAGGCGGGGCCACTTTAAACTCTAAATCGGGGGTCTCTCCAGTTGGCTCCAGCTCCAAAAGGGAAACTCCCTCCGGCAGACTCCGGAACAGCAACTCCAGCACCAAATCGTCGGGGAGTTTTACCGGGACCACCTCAGCGGAACTCCGGAACTCCCTCCGGAATTTGAGGGTCGGCTTTAATAGCAGAATCGGTTTCTCAATTGAGGCCAATCCCTTCTGCTCCCCCTCCTCCAAAATGAAGTAACTCCCCACTTCCCCTACCCCCCGGCCTACCACTACCCCTTCTCCAGTAATCCCCTTTTTAATTTTAAACTTTCCGTTCATTGTCTGAATTAAGAGCTCCCCTCTCTCCATCAACCCTTCCCCCAACCGCCGGAATAGCTCTGGAAACTCTCCCCTCTCCGGCATCAATTGGCTACTCCATCCCTCCCCGACCCCAGAGTAACCGCAAATTTCGCAACTGTGGAATGGGTTGAAGTAGTAGGGGGAGTCTGGGGTGAGCACCTCTTTTAAACATCTGGGGCAAGGGGGAAGGTTCAATTGGGGGAAAACCCTCGGGAGGGAGTTTTTAAATTCCTCCCCCAACTCCACCTTGGACCCCCGGAGGAAGAGGGAGAAGGGAAGCTCCTCCCCCAACTGCTTTCCAAACCCCTCCAACTCCTCCAACTCCCCTTCCAAATAGATTTCCAGCAACTGTCGGTTTCGGACTAGCCCCACTTTTACCCCCCTTTCCCGACCAATCCGGAGGGCTATCCGTTCAAAAATCCCTTGGAAACTTTCCAATTCAAATAGAAACTTTAAAACCATCCCAGCTCCTCTAAAAATTTTCCAATTTTACCACTCTTCCGATTGACCGGAGTTAAACCCCTTTTTCCCAAAAATCGGGTAAAATAAGAGAAATAGAGAAAAAAGGGTACCAATGGGAGATTTAGATACCCTCTTTAAACCGGAGGAGATAGCCGGGGTTTACCAATCAATTTTGGGCCGGGCCCCAACTGGGGAGGAGCTTAAACAGTTTTTGGAGAGACCGCTGGAAGAGATTGTAGAGGAGTTATTGACCGAGAGTGCCGAGAAAGCGGAGTTGGACCGGGATTTTTACTCCCAATTCTCCGAGTATGCTGAGCTGGACAAATGTGATGCCGATTTCAAAATTGGAGAGGCGTTGGAGCAGATTTTTATTCGAACTTTTGGAAAAAAGCCGACCGGAGAACAGGTAATTGGGGCGACAATTGAGGCTCAGCAACTGGGAGGGGGAATTGGGGGGGTTTCAGCAGTTGTAGCCAGTTGGATTGAGCACCTATTCAAATTGGCGGTGGGAGAGGTGCTCCCCACTTTCCCCGGAGAGGAGGAGAGTGCCTTCATATTCAAAAATAAGGCGATAGTTGGATTCAACTTGGGAAGGGCCTTCCCTGAGGAGATTCCGGAAGAGTTTCAGCAGTTGGCCCAATCTGTCGACAACACTACCGAATCAGTGGAAGAGCTCCTCTCCCAACTGTCGGTGGTCCCGGTAATTCCGTTTGAAGATGAGTTTTACCTGAAAAATCTCTACTACCTGAACCACCCAGAGGAGAAGCCCACCTCCCCTCTCTACACCACTAGCTCTACCACTGCTCCCTCAACTGGAGGGGACCAACGGGATGGGGATGGGGTGCCAGTAGAAGGGAATGGGGAGAGTGGAGAGGAGGGGGCCGGTAGTGGAGGGAGTGGAATTGGCACCTGCGACCATTTGGAGTTAATCTATTTGGAGACCGAGAATGGACCAATTCCTTACTACATCTGTACCAGTGCCCCAGATGTGGCTCCCCCACCCCCCCCAGAAGGGGCGGAAATTTCAGCTACCGACCTCCTCCATTGGACCGACGGAAGTTAATCGGGGGAATTGGTCCAATTTGACCCCTCTCCCGATAGAGGGAGGGGGGTTGAGGAGAAGGTAAAGCTCCAAACGGACCTTAAATCCCAGAAAAAGCTAATCTTCTCAATGTTCCCTATTCCAATTATTGCCGTTGCCCCATTTCCGAGGGATTTGGAGGATGGTCCACCCCTACTTCCAATTTAATTACTTTGAGATACTCCCACCCCTAAACCCTGACAACCCTAACTGCTAACCCAATTGCCAACGGATTTTGACTTTAAAACGATGACTGCTGACAAGTAGCCACTTTTACACAATCTATCCGAAAGGCCGATTTCGTGA
>JBDONQ010000040.1:0-3144 GCA_039831255.1 Campylobacterales bacterium | reverse complement strand
AATGGTGCGGGAGAGAGGACTCGAACCTCCACGGCCTTACGGCCACCAGATCCTGAATCTGGCGCGTCTACCAATTCCGCCACTCCCGCGGAAATGGTATTAAAATTGTACCAAATTTGAAATAAAAGGCAAGAAATTTAAGTTGAGAAATTGGTAGAATTCGGTTGAGTACCCCCAATAAAATCCCCGATGGAAGGAGTTTTAAAATGAGAATTGAACAGGTAAATGCGGAAGCATTGGAGCGGGTCGGGTATGATAGGTATCTCCTGTCGGAGGCGGTGGCCCGGCGGGTTCAACAGCTGTTGGAAGGGGCTGAACCGCTGGTAAAGTTACCGAAACCGAAAGAGAAGATGCAATTAACTGAAATTGCAATCTTGGAAATTGCAAAAGGGGCTCTAAAAGTTCGGGAGTCGAAATAGTTTCCTTTTTTAAAAAAGAGAAAAAGGGAGAGAGGCAAAAAAAATGAGAAAAAGATAGGAGAAATTACAAAATCTCTCTCCCTTTCAAAATTTGAACGCCGAAAGGGGTCTTAGAGGGGTTTAAATCTCAATTAAAGGTGAGAAATCCCCGTAGAATTTGGAAATCTCTTCGGAAGAGGGGTTAAAGGGAATCCCATATTAAAATTGGGGAAAAAATTGAAATACCGGTAAGGAGAAGATCTGCTCCAGAACTGCTTTTCGAAAAGGGGGTTTTCCGGGTATTTATTGGCCCTTTCCCCGGCGGGCTTCCGCTTATTTCGGAGTTGGGTCGTTATCCCTCTCCCCATTTGATTGTTCCTAGTTGGGCCAATACAGAGTTTTAACTCTCTGCAACTTTAAAAGTTGAAAGAGTTTCCAAATTCCCCCACCCCTTATTCCCAAAAAATATACTAAAAACCGGTAAAATTTCCGGTGAAGCTCGGGGAGGGCACCTTCACAGAAGGGTCTAAACCCTTTTTTTTAGAATCTTAAACATTTAGAGTTTCGTCAAATTTGATTAAACAGTTCCAGTAAAGGAATTCTAATGAAAGAGGATTTCCAACGGCTAATTGAGAAAGTGGAACGGATAAAAGAGGTGGAGAGGGCGGAGGCCCTCCTCTACTCCCAAATTGAGACCCCAAAACTTCGGGAAGCGGTTGAGTTTGGGAAGAGACTCCACGAAGGGCAGTTCCGGAAGAGTGGGGAACCCTACATTATCCACCCGATTTTAGTAGCGGTAATTGCCACCTATTTTGCCCCCACTGAACCAGTTGCAATCGCCTCAATTCTCCACGATGTGGTGGAGGACAATCCGGAGGTTTCAGTTTACGATATCCGGAACCGATTTGGGGAGGAGGTGGCCAATTTGGTCACCGGCTTGACAAAAATTTCCGCCCTTTCAAAAGAGGTGGGGGGAGAGGAGGGAAAAAGGCTCAAAAATGCCCTCAATTTCCGGGGGCTTCTCCTCCATTCAATTATCGATGCCCGGGTTCTACTAATAAAGTTGGCAGACCGACTCCACAATATGTTGACATTGAAGGTTATGAGGGCTGATAAACAGCGACGAATTGCCGAAGAGACACTGGTAATTTACGCTCCAATTGCCCACCGGTTGGGGATTGCAACTTTAAAAAATATTTTGGAAGATTTGGCCTTCAAATATCTTCTCCCAGAGGAGTATCAAAAGATAGAGAGTTATTTAAAAGCCAATTGGGAAAAGTTCCGGGTTCGGCTAAACCACCTCATCTCTGAAATAAAGCCGAAACTGGAGCGGGAGGGGTTGACCCTATTTCAGATAAAAGGTCGGATTAAACACAAATACTCCATTTACCAAAAAATGCAACGGAAGGGAATCTCAATTGAGGAGGTGTTGGACCTATTGGCGGTCCGGATTATTTTAACTGGCCGGCCATTGGACTGTTACCGGGCGTTGGGGGTGGTCCATTTAAACGCCCGACCATTAATTTTCCGGTTTAAAGATTACATCGCCCTTCCAAAGGAGAATGGGTATCAGACCCTCCACACCACCGTTTACGACGGCCACTCAATAATTGAGGTCCAAATTAGGACAAAGGAGATGGATGACCAAGCGGAGTTTGGGGTAGCGGCCCACTGGAAATATAAGGAGGGGGGTAACTTTAAACTCCCTTGGCTGGAGGAGATTGGGGGGGCCGGGATGGAGGAGGATGTGGAGGATTTCTATGAATTGGTAAAAAATGACCTTTACAGTGAAGATATCGTTGTCTACACCCCAAAGGGGGATACTATAACCCTCCCCCGGGGGGCAACTCTACTGGATTTTGCGTATAAAATCCACACTGAAATAGGGGACCGGGCGGTGGAAGGGTATTTAAATAATGAGAGAGTTCCCCTTTTAACCGAACTTCGGACTGGGAATGTGGTCAAAATTGTAACTGGGGAGAAGCCAATTCCCCGGTGCAGTTGGATTGAGCTGTTGAAAACCTCAAAAGCGAAAATTGCCCAACGGAAATTGTGCCGGAAACGGGAACAGCAGTTGGCTGAAAAAGTGGGGTGGGCAATTCTAAACGGAATTTTTGATGTGGATTCCCGGCTTCTCCGGATTGGGGTTAAAAAGGGGGGGCTCTGTAAACAGATTCCCAAAATCCCCTTTGACCGAAAAGTGCTGGAGCAGGTGGTCCGGCAAATTTACCCAATTATCCGGAAATATCGTCCATTCTATTTCCGGAATATTCAACTCCGGGAGGTTCAGTTGGGAAAATTTAGATTTTACACAAATCGGCAAATTGAGGGGGTTAACTTTAGCTACTGTTGCCACCCCAAATTTGGAGATCGGATTATTGGGATCTTGGACGAGAAGGGGAGGGGGGCAGAAATTCACCACTTCTTCTGCTCTGAAGGGGAGAAGCGGTTGGAAAAAGGGGTCTATCTGGAGTGGTATGAGGAGCGGGAAAACCGGTATGAGTTGGTTGTAAATTTGGAGAACCGCTGGGGAGAGTTGGCAAAATTTATCAATTTTTTAACCAGTCGACAAGCTTTTATAAACAATCTGGAATTGAGTGAGGAGACCAACAACTGCAAAGTGGAGATTACAATCGACTCAAAAAAGGTGGAAGGGTTGAAAAAAAAGTTGGGGGAGAGATATAGGGTGTTACAATTCACCTCAAAAAAGGATGCCTACAATGGGTGAAAGCCGGACTTTTCTACC
>JBDONQ010000037.1:0-3147 GCA_039831255.1 Campylobacterales bacterium | reverse complement strand
CGACTTGATATCCAAATCGCCGACCTAAAAAGGTGAGGGTGTAATTATTGGAACTCCGGATTTGCCCCACTTTAAAAGGGGCGTCAATTGGGACCAACTCCTCTCCAGTGGCTAGAATTGCAATTTTTGGCCGGCGGACCACCTGAATTGTGCTCTTCCCAATTGAGGCTAAAACCCCCAACTCCCCCTCCCGGAGGAGGGTTCCCGCTGGAATTATTACCTCCCCTTCTTTAAAATCCTCCCCAATTGGCCGGACGCTATACCCTTTTGGAACCGGCTCCACCACCTCCAACTGCTCTCCAGCCACCTCTACATTTTCAAAGGGGACCAGTGTATCACTCCCCTCCGGCATAAAAGAGCCGGTAAAAGTTTTTACCGCTTCTCCCTCCCCAACCTTTTGAATCTCAAACTTTCCAGCGGGATTCTCCCCAATAATTTTAAGCCTATGCCCCTGATCGGAATGGCGGATTGCGTACCCATCCATTGCGGCGGTGGGGTAGTAGGGATTGTTGCACGGGGCCGCCACATCTACCCCCAATACCCGTCCAATTCCATTTTCCAAAAAAATCTCCTCCAAATCTTTCCGGGGGGGAAGATTCGAATTTAAAATCTCCACCGATTTTTGGTAACTAATATGGCCCATCTCTCTCCTTTTTTCCGAGAATTTTCGCCAATTATAGCACTCTCCAATTCATCGGAAATTAAATTGGAGAAAAGGAATTCCTTACCCTTTTCCAAACTGGACCGGTAACCCCCTTTTGGCCCCTTCCAACTGGAACATTTTAGTTCCCCCATAAGCGGAGAGGAAATTGATTGAGACCCACATATAGACAATCGCCAACTGGTAACTGACCGCTTCAAAAGGAGAGGCCCCTGCCAGCAACATCCCGGTAGTAATTCCGGGAATCGAGATAACCCCAATCGTCTGGAGGGAGTTGTTAATCGGAATTAACGCCGCTTTAATCGCCTGCTTTTGAAGGGGTTCTAACGCCTCCTTCAACGGGGCCCCCACTGCAATAAAACTCTCCACCAACTCCCGGCCCACCTCCACCTCCCGGCGAATCCGCTCCACCGCTTGGGTGTAGGTGTTTAAACTGTGGCCCAGAATCATCCCCAAAATTGGGAGGAATTGGTTCGGTTTTAAAGAGATTATCTTCAACCCCACCATCACCGGGAGGAGGAGGGCCCCAACCCCTCCAATTACCACTACCCCCCGCCAATAATTGAACTGGAGCCGGCGATACCCGATAAACCCGGCGTAAAGAGTCATAAAAAGGTAAATTGGAATGTAGAGGAGGGGGTCCTCAATTTTAAAGAGATACTCCAGTACAAATGCCAAAAATATCAACTGGGCCATTGCCCGGATTGAGTTAAAAAAGAGCTCTTTCTCTATCCCAGTTTTTAAGTAGTGACCTGCGATAACTGGAAATAGGACCAATCCAAAGCTGGCCACCACAATAGACCACTCCATCGCTTCCCTTTTTTAACGGGAATTATAGGGAAGCAGAGTGGAAAATAGAGAATAGGGGAAAATAGCAAATGAAGATCGGATTTGAAATACCCTATCCCCTCTCCAGTGGCTGAAGAGGGGAGGGGGAGGGGTTACACCTCAGCCAACTCAATTTTAAAGCCAGATTGGGAGAGAACTTTTACCCGGACTTTATCCCCCACTTTGTAGCGACTTAAATGATATTTCAATTTGCTCACATGGAGAAGCCCCTCCACCTCCGGGGCCACCTCTACAAAGAGCCCAAATGGGACAATCCGTTTAATCTCCCCCTCCATCACCGTCCCAATTTTAAATTGGGGCACTTTTGGCCGGGAATCGGGTTTGCAAATTACATTTAAAATGTAATCTTTTGCGTCGTTAATGGATTTGTAATCATCCCCGTAAATTTTCACTTTCCCGGTCTCTTTATCCAAATCGATGGTGATATTAAATCGGGCAATTAAATCTTTTACAGTCTTCCCAGCGGTCCCAATTATATCGATAATCCGCTCTGGTTCTACATAAAATTTGGCGCTCTTTGGCAATACATCATCATTGTATTTAATATTTTCCCCCTCTCTCTCCATCAACTCCAATATAATCCCCCGGGCATCCCGGGCTTGGTAGAGGGCTTCCCGGAGAATTTCCAATTTAATTCCCCCCAATTTAATATCCATCTGCATCGCTGTAATCCCATCGAAAGTCCCAGCCACTTTAAAATCCATATCCCCGTCGTGGTCCTCCAATCCGATAATATCGGTTAAAATCCGGTACTCCTCCCCCTCCGTAACCAACCCCATTGCAATCCCAGCGGCCAATTTCAAAATTGGAACCCGTGCCGCCTTTAGGGCCAACGAGGAGGCGCAGACTGTCGCCATTGAGCTACTTCCATTACTCTCCAGAATTTCACTAACCACCCGGACTGTCTCATCAAACTCCGGATCTATTAGTGGGGCTATTGCCCGTTTTGCCAAATTCCCGTGGCCCAACTCCCGGCGGGAAGGGGGACCCAACCGCTCCGCCTCCCCAACACTGAATCCAGGAAAATTGTAGTGGAGCATAAATTTCTCCACCTGCTCCTCTTTATCGGTCAGTGTGGCGTAAACTTGGGCATCCATCTCCCCCCCCCGGGTTGCCACTGCCAATGCCTGAGTCTGCCCCCGGGTGAAGAGACAACTGCCGTGGGCCCGGGGAAGGAGATTTGTCTCAATTGTAACTGGTCTAATCTCGTCCAATTTCCGGCCGTCGGCCCTAATCCCCTCTTTTAAAATCATCCCCCGGACAATCTCCCGTTTTATCTCTTTAACCGCCTTTAAAACTGTTTCAAATTTCTCCTCTTCCCCCAACCCTTCAGCAATCTCCCGGGCAAATTGCCGGAGGAGGTACTCCCGCTCACTCTGGGAGAGGTGGGTAATAATCTCCCGGAGTCGAACTGGATATTTCTCCCGGAGTAATTTTAAATAGGGGCTCAAATCCTCCTCAACCCGGGGCCGGAACTGGATTGGCTCTTTTTGAAATTGGGAGAGCCCTTTTTCAAAGGCTTCAGCCCCAACCTTAATCGCCTGTTGGGCCCTCTCCAAAATCTCTATTAACTCATCTTCAGAAATTTCATTGGTGAAGTACTTTTTTACCTCCTGCTCCAACGGAACCCCGTCGAT
>JBDONQ010000082.1:0-3156 GCA_039831255.1 Campylobacterales bacterium | reverse complement strand
CGATACCCCCAACCCAATTAGAATTGTTCAAATCCAAAAACGGGAGCCGGTGAAGAGACTCTTCCCAGTTTTTCAAAAATTTGAACCCCATTTGCGGATTGTCCCAGTTCTAAACACCCCAGAGTTGGAGAATCCCTATCTGGCAGTTTGGAGGGTTACCAACAATATCGACGGGGACCGGGACCTCTATATTTCAGGGAAAATGGTGGTAATAGATGGGACCAATAAATCCCGGGAGATTGATAACTTCCCCCGGGAGTGGCCCCCAGATGTGAACCCCACCCCATCGGTTCTGGAGAAACTTCGGGAGTTAGGGTTGGTAGACCTTCCGGAAGAGTTTTTAAAAAAGTGGCACCTCCTCTAACTTTCTAAAAATTCTCCCTATTTCGGTCCTATCAATTCAACTCTCCCTCCCCTCTCCCGATAGTAGCGACACTGGGTCCGGGCCAATTTTTCTTCAAAATTGACCGGGGGAAATGGGAGGGGGGCGAGGCTAGCAATTGTCCCCCCCCGGATAAATGGGTAAGGGTGGGTGTAGAGGTGGAACCCCAACCGGTAGAGGGGGTACCGGGCTGGGGTCGCCACCGAGTAGGTGGTTAACAGGCCAGCCGGTTTTAATACCCTTTTGAGCTCTTTAAAATATTCCAGTGTCCAGAGTTCTGGGTTTTTCCGGGGGGAGAAGGGGTCTTGGTAACAGAGGTGAATTGAATTCTCCGGTAACCCTTTTAGCAAATCCCGGGCATCACCGATAAAGAGGGAGATCTCCCCCCACTCCCCGGCGACCCTCCCCGTTTGGACCAACTCCTCTAAAATCCCTTTAAACCCCTCCAATTCTGGGGGATACCGGAAATTGGGGAGGGTAGAGAGGAGGGTTTTGTCCAATTCTGGGGCCAAAATTTTTACTTTAACCCCCACCGGCCGGAACCGGAGGGTCATCAATGTGTTGTACCCCAGCCCGAAGCAGATATCCAAAATCTCTACAACCTCCCCCCTCTCCAACTCCGATTTAAAGCTCCAGAGGACCCCCTCCAGCCCCGGTCTAATGTGTTTATAGTAACTCTCCAGAACTGCCCCCTCCCTCGAATGGTAACTCTCCCGGTACTCCCGGTTCCAAAGGGTATAACTTCCGTCTCCAGTTTTAATTAACTCCATTTTTCCCCTTAATTTTTTGTAAAATTTTTACAAAAAGGGGCTTAAGTGGCAAATATTGAACAGCTGGATCGGAAAAAGGCCCTACTAATTGGGGGGGCGTTGGGATTGGGGACAATGGTGGCCCTCACACCAGTTGTAATGAAAAAAGTGATGGATAAAGGGTTGGAGCGGAAACTGGCTCTATTGGAGGAGAGGGGGATTCAGTTTCAGTTAAAAGAGGAGAAGAGTGGGTATTTAAAATCGGACAAATTATACCGGGTCTCAATCCAGTGGGAGGGGGGACAGTTAATTGGGGAGGTGGAGTTGGAGTATTACAATCTTCCGGTAACGGTGGTCCACTTCACCGGAAAAGGGGAGAAGGTGGAGGGGTCTGGAACCCAGTTTTTATCCACAATTTGGGAGAAATTCCAGGTAAAAGGAGAGAGCGGGGATTTGAACCATTTTACCTATCAAGTTCTTCCAATGGGGGGGGAAGGGTGGCAAATCTCCCAAATGGAGGGGGAGCTCTACATCTCCAATGGGGAGATTAAAAACCGGTTGGAGGGGGGAGAGATTCAATTCCAGTGGGGAGATCGGGAGAACTGGTTCAAAATTTACAACTTCACTTCAATAAGTAACTACCGGCCTAAAGTCCAAACCTCCCAATTTCGGGGAAATTTGGAGGGAAAAATTTCCGAATACCATTTAGTACTCCCCAATTTGGGGGTTAACACAATTTGGAGTGGGGATTTATCGGCACTGAATCTCAATTGGGGGGCTATAATTCCCCAACTCCAACTTCAGGGGCCAGCTGGGGGATGGGTTTTAAAAGAGGGGAAGATAGAGCTCCAAGTAGAGAATCTTCCGGCCCAATTGGTAATTGGGGGGGAGTTTACCCCCTCTAAATTGGCCCGGTTAACCGGGGCCCTCCAATTGAAAGTGGGGGACCTTCTCCAACAGGGGCGGGATTTGGGGGGAGGAACCCTCTCCCTCAAATTGACTTCAAAAAAAGGGGGAACCTCTACCCTCCCCTTCTCCCTTCCATTCCAGTTGGAGGTGGATTATTGGGGGGCCCCCCTCTTTACCGAAAAGGTGCTCTCCCCCTTTTTAATGTTAACTGGAGCCCCCCAACAGGGGGTCCCCCTTTTGAAAAAGGAGGGGAACCGGGTTACCCTCCATTTAAAAATAGATTTGGAGAGCGGGGAGATTTTACCCCTGTAAGGGAAACCCTTTTAACGGTGATATAATTATTGGAAATTTTTTAGAGAAAAAGGGGTTGAATGAGTTGTGAAATAGATATTAAAGTGAACAATAGAGAGGTAAAACTACTTTTAAACAAGGTGGCCCGGCAGGCCGATAGTGCAGTCTGGTATCAAGATGGAAACACAATTCTGCTGGCCACCCTCACTTATAATCCAGAGGAGATTGTGGATGAGGATTTTGTCCCCCTTTCTGTCCAGTATGTGGAGAGGGCCTACGCAGTTGGGAAAATTCCCGCCGGGTTTGTAAAGCGGGAGCAAAAACCGGGGGATTTTGAGACATTGACCGCCCGGATTGTGGACCGGAGTCTCCGGCCCCTTTTCCCAAAGGAGTATGGGTACGACACAATAATTACAATTATGGCCCTCAGTGCCGATGAAGAGAGCGATCTCCAAGTGGCGGCTACCAATGCCGGGGCTGCAGCCCTCTATCTCTCCTCCCTCCCGTTCCGGAAAATGGTTTATGGGGTTCGGATTACAAAAGTGAATCGGGAAATAGTGATTAACCCGACCCTTTCCCAATTGAAAAAGGGAGATTTTAATCTACTGGTAACTGGAACAACGGATGAGCTATTAATGATAGAGTTTGCCGCCCAAGGGCAGGAGAAGGTGGAGCGGATTAAAGTGGAGGATGTCTACATCGACGGGGTTCCGTTGGAGCAGGAGGTAAAAAAGTACTTCACCAATGAAATTTCTGAAGATGAGTTAATAGAGATTTTGGAGAGGGCCCAACAGGCGATTAAGGTTGGGGCTGAAGCCTTTGAAA
>JBDONQ010000051.1:0-3179 GCA_039831255.1 Campylobacterales bacterium | reverse complement strand
GGGCCCATCTAAAAAGGGGGTATGAACCGGTCCGGGGACCGGAGCTCCTTCGGAGTTATATGTGGAAAGTGAGTGGCCACTACGACAACTACCGGGAAAATATGTATTTCACAGAGATTGACCACGACGACCCAAATCGACCCCCGGAGGAGTATGGAATTAAACCGATGAACTGTCTAGCCCATTTGAAAATCTTTAGCCACAAAGTTAGAAGTTACCGGGATTTGCCCCTCCGATTTTTCGAGTTTGGAACTGTCCACCGGCATGAAAAGAGTGGGGTTCTCCACGGCCTTCTCCGGGTCCGGGAGTTTACCCAAGATGACGCACACATCTTTTGCCGAGAGTCCCAAATTGAGGAGGAGGTGCTAAAGGTTTTGGGGTTTGTGGACGATATTATGAAACTGTTCAACTTTGAGTATCAGCTGGAGTTATCGACCCGGCCTGAGAAGTCGATTGGAAGTGACGATATTTGGGAAAAAGCTACCTTAGCCCTCCGGCAGGCGTTGGACCGGAGTGGCAGGGAGTATCAAATCGATGAAGGGGGCGGTGCCTTTTATGGTCCAAAAATAGATATTAAAATTACCGACGCAATTGGTCGGAAGTGGCAGTGTGGGACAATTCAGGTGGATTTCAATCTACCGGAGCGGTTCCAACTGGAATATATGGAGCAGAATGGGGAGCGGGTTCGGCCGGTAATGATTCACCGGGCAATTATTGGGAGCTTTGAGCGATTTTTGGCAATTTTAACGGAGCACTACAGCGGGGAGTTCCCTCTCTTTTTAACCCACACGAAGGCGATTTTTGTCCCAATTGGGGAGGCCCATTTGAAGTATGTAAATCAAATTGTTCAGGAGTTGAAGAGGCTTGGCCATCGGGCTGAGGTCCTCTATTCCTCCGACAGTTTAAATAAACGGATTCGGATTGCTGAAAAACAGAGGGTTCCATTTGTAGTTGTGGTTGGGGACCGGGAGGTCGCGGAACAGAAGCTGGCCCTCCGGGACCGAAGGGATAGAACTAAAAAAATAGTCTCAAAGGAGGAGTTTATCCAAATGGTTAAAAAAGAGTGTGAGGTGGAGATATGAGGAGGAGAGAGCAAGATAAGACCCCGATTAATGAGGAGATTTTGCGACTAACCGATCGGGTTCGGTTGGTAGGGGGGGATAGGGAACAGATGGGAATTATGGATAGTGAGAAAGCATTGGAGATTGCCTACAATCAGGGGTTAGACTTGGTATTGGTTGCTCCAAATGCCAACCCTCCAGTGGCCCGGATTATGGATTATGGGAAGTATCGGTATGAGCAGGAGCGGAAGCGGAAAGAGGCTAAGAAAAAACAGGCTAAAATTGAGGTGAAGGAGATTAAATTTACATCCAAAATTCAAGATAACGATATCAATTACAAAGTTCGCCATATCCGGGAGTTTTTGGAGAAGGGAAAACATGTCCGAGTCCGGGTATTCCTCCGGGGGCGGGAGCTAGCCACTCCAGAGAAAGGGTTTGAAGTTATTAATCGGGTTTGGGAGATGATTTCCGATTTGGGGGAGAAACAGAACGAACCAAAACTGGAGGGGAACTACATCAATATGATGGTGGTTCCTAAGCGGAAAAAGAAGAAGTAATCCCCCTTACTCCCTCCCGTTACCCTTCCCCTTCCCTTTTGATTGACATTAAAAAAGAATTTGGTATTGGATTAGCAAGCAGTTTGTGAAACAATAACCTAGCGATAGCCAAGCTCCAAGGCAACAATAACAAAGTCTCCGAAATTGGGGAGAGACCAATCCGTTGAACCTGTGGAGACACTTTAATAAGAGGGTCTGTAAAGCGGAGAGCCCTGACTATAATCTCCGATTTAATTAGGGGAATTCACCTCTAAAGACCCTTTTCCCTCTTTAAAATTATTTCTATCTATAGTGCCGGAAATTCACCAATTTTAGTTCAACAAAAAGTGTCAATTGGGCTAAAGAATCGTTACTATTTGAAAGTGAGGAGGATTGGGGTAAAAAAACGGTTCTTCGATTAAAAAACTTCCGCCGGCCCCACTATTTAGACAGCAAAAGCTCCCCAGCTTGAGGGGGTAAAACCTCTTTCAACCCAATCAATCGGGATAACCCCCTCCCCCCCCGAAAGAGTTACCGGTTTAAAGCTTCCACCGCTTTTAACATTAAAATCCCAGCCTCATTTACACTATTCCGGCCCAGATATTTAGCTTGCCGGGCAGCGGTGTAGGCCTTCTCAAAGGATTCTTTTGTGAGCCCAGACTTTTTAATCGCCTCTTTAATGTTCCGGGGCAAAATC
This sequence comes from Campylobacterales bacterium, assembly GCA_039831255.1. Taxonomy (GTDB): domain Bacteria; phylum Campylobacterota; class Campylobacteria; order Campylobacterales; family Nautiliaceae; genus PUXY01. Next base: position 885 of record JBDONQ010000051.1, on the reverse strand, counting down.
CGAATTTTTTGCTCTTTCACATACATACTTCCAGTATCGGCAATCGCCTTTACAACCCGATAAATTGTTGGATTAATTGGAGCCCCAAACCCTTCCGGTACTCCACTCATCGCTTCATCCATCATTTTTCCATACTCAGTCTCCACAATGTGGCCATCTGGCAGAAGCTCAATAAACCCTTTTGCTTCAATTTTGTCCAATGCCTCCAGAATCCGTCGTTGCTCTGCCGGCTCTTTCCCCTCCAGCAACTCCTCTACACTGAGCCCTTTATCGGGAATCATTTTAAAAATTTCCGCTTCATATTTTGTCATATACGGGAGTTTTTTATGCTCTGCCAACTCTTCATAGAGTAACCCGGATTTAGTCGCTTCATAAGTTCCGAGAACCCGCTCCCTCCGGGCCTCTTCCACCCATCCTTTATTGGGGGCGAAGAATACTTTATTGGAGATTGTCAAAGTTTTAACAGACCAACTGTGGATATCCCGTTCATCCCGTTGGTCCTCAATTACCCGCTCACCATCCTCAGTTATATAATAGACCGCTTTCCCTTTTTTATCGATTCCTTCAGTGATTAACCCAAAGGCTTCCAGAGAATAGAGATATTCCCGAAGGTCAAAATTATCTTCAAACCATTTGACCAAATTTTTAGCCTCTGCAAATTTTTTCGCAATTTCTTGCTTTTTCTTCGGCATCTCATTCAACCGCCGGCCATATTTTTCGATAATCTTTTTATACTCAGCAATTTTCCGGTCTACCAGCTCCCGTTTAATCTCTTCAAAAGTGGGGGTCTCCTCTGGGTTATTGGGGACCTTCTCATCCCAAATTTTTTTAATTGTTTTCAGAGTCTCCACCTCCTCTTTCTCAATCGCAAAAGTTTTCACCTGC
>JBDONQ010000223.1:0-3191 GCA_039831255.1 Campylobacterales bacterium | reverse complement strand
TAGAAGACCCCAATCTCCCCACTATTACGGACATGGATTCCCCCACACAACTCAATTGAGAATTCCCCAAATTTAACTACCCGGACCTTCTCCCGATACTTCTCCCCAAAAAGGGCAATTGCCCCAATCTTTTTCGCCTCTTCCAATTCCATTTCCAACACCTCCCCTTCAACCCCCTCTGCAATCACCCTATTTACCAGTCCCTCCACCTCCTCCAACTGGGTTTGAGTTAGCGGCTTTGGATAGGTAAAGTCAAACCGCAACCGCTCCCCGGTTACCAGACTCCCCGCTTGGGCCACCCCCTCCCCCAACACCTGCCGGAGGGCACTGTGAAGGAGATGGGTGGCGGAGTGGTGTTTTGCAATCTCCCGGCGGATTGAGTCTACCTCAGCCACCACCTTTTCCCCCACCTCCGCCGACTCTTTTAATACCACTTTTGAGACATTCCACTCTCCCACTTTTTGAGTGTCCAAGACCTCCCCAATCTGTTCCCCGGACCGATAGAGTCTCCCTTTATCCCCAATTTGCCCCCCAGACTCGGCATAAAAAGGGGTCTCTTCCAATAGAATAAATCCCTCCCCTTCCAATCGGGGGACTTGCTCTCCCTGCTGATTGAAGAGCCCCACCACCCTACTCTCCACTTTCAACTGGGTATACCCAACAAATTTATTCACTGGCAACCCCTCCACCCCCTTTAAATGCCACCCCTTTGCCCCACTCCCTTTCCAGTGGGCCCGGGCCCGTTCCCGTTGCTCCTCCATCAATTTTTGAAACTGGGAAAAGTCAACCTCTTTCCCTACCTCCCGCAACATATCTTGGGTTAAATCCAATGGAAATCCAAAGGTGTCATACAATTTAAAAGCCACTTCCCCACTAAATTTCGACCCAGTGGACCGGGATAGCTCCTCTTGAAAGAGTTTCATCCCCCGCTCCAGTGTTTCAAAAAACCGCTCCTCTTCTGCTTTTACAACCTCTTTTACCCGTTCCCGCTCCTCTTTTAAATAGGGGTAATGCCCCCCCATCTGCTCTACCACTAAATCTACCAACCGGTAGAGGAACGGCTCTTTTAACCCCAATTTATATCCGTGGCGAACCCCCCTCCGGAGGATTCGCCGGAGCACATATCCCCGTCCTTCATTGCTAAATTGAACCCGTTGGGCAGTTAAAAAGGTAACCGCCCGGAGATGGTCCGCAATTACCCGATGGGAGGCTCCCTCTACCCCCGGAGAATAAGGGCGTCCTGTCAACTCCTCCACCCCTTTAATCAACGGCCGAAAAATAGAGGTTTCGTAATTACTGGAGACCCCCTCCTTTACTGCGGTAATCCGCTCCAACCCCATTCCAGTATCGATGGAGGGTTTTGGTAATCGGGTCAATTTCCCGCTGGCATCCCGATTAAACTCCATAAAAACTAAATTCCAAATCTCTAAAAACCGATTCCCTTCCCCCCCTAAATAATCTTCAGGCCCATTAAACTTATCGGCCCCTTGGTCGTAATGGATTTCACTACAATACCCACAAGGGCCGGTCTCCCCCATTTGCCAAAAGTTCTCTTTATCCCCCATTTTTACAATCCGCTCCGCTGGGACAAACCGTTTCCAAAGCTCTTCCGCTTCCCAATCTTTTTGATGGACACTAATCCAGAGTCGTTCCACCGGTAATTTTAAAACTTCTGTTACAAACTCCCAAGCGTACTCTATCGCTTTCTCTTTAAAATAGTCCCCAAATGAGAAATTCCCCAACATTTCAAAAAGGGTGTGGTGTCGATTGGTGTACCCCACATTTTCCAAATCGTTGTGTTTTCCCCCCGCCCGGAGACAGAGTTGGCTACTACAGGCCCGGGGGGGATTGGGGGCCGGTTGCTCCCCGGTAAAAATGGGCTTAAATTGAACCATCCCAGCATTGGTGAAGAGGAGAGTTGGATCCTCTGGGACCAATCGAGAAGAAGGGTAGATTTTGTGCCCTTTCTGTTCAAAAAATTTTAAAAATTGATTCCTAATATCCATACCTAAAACTCCTCCACTTTTTTAAAATTTTACCCAAACCCCCCTTCAAAAAATACGTCCCCGGCCCGGGGAGAGGTTTAAACCCTGTTTAATTGAGAAATTAAAGTTTAAACTGTTGAGCTAAAACTAAGAGTATTAGGAGAGTCTGAATTTATTCTCTTTCCACTGCTACTTTTCCTTTTTCCAAAACTGACTTTTCTTCGGAGAGCTCTTTCCCTTCCAACACTTTTAAAATCTCATCAATTTGGGCCCGCTGTTGGGGGGTGGTCACCGCCTCCAGCTGTTGCCGGAAAAGTCCCCTCTCCTTTTTTAGGTAAGCCGATAAAATCTCCCCAATATCCCCAATCTCCTGAAACGCTTTTGGGTTTTCAGCTCTCCCCTCCTCTATCATCCGGTTCAACATTCGGAGAAGAATATCCCGGACCAACATATTCTCTTTTACCAACTTTTTAGTTTCATTGGAGATTGGGGAGACCGCCTCATCCTGGAGATAGAAGTGGTAATCGGTTTCCAATTTTAAATCTTCCCCAATCCGGACCAGTTCATCATAGAAGGGTTTTGAGTGGTTAAAATTGAAATTATCCCTCAAAAACTCCAATTTTTTAAAGAGATCTTGGAGCAGTTTATGCCTTTTGAGCAGAATTTCCAACATTTTCTATCCTTATTAGTAAGGGTCTCCTCCCCCTTCCCCAGAGGTAGATTAGAGGGTGAGATCCAAAATTCGCTCTGCTTTCTCGATATCTTCAGTGGAGGGCTTCCGACCGGCTCCAACCTCTTTCAAAACCCGGGCCACAATTAACATCAACGCCCCAATGTATTCGGGGAGTTTCTCCTCCAAATCGGCACTGAGGGGGTATTTTAATGGGGGAATCTTTTTCAAAAATTCCAAAATGTCGCTCAACTCTACCACCTCTTCCAACTCCCGGAACTGGCGCATTGACTCTTCAAACCCTTTTGTAATTGGTAGGTCCGGTTCCATAATAATGTCCCGACCGTTGTAACTGCACTTCTCAACAGCCACTAATAACAGGTCTTGAAACTTTTTTTCAATAATAGAGATAATCCGGTCCGCTTTAGATTTATCCAAATCCAATCCTGCGCTTTTCCGGAATACCCCTTCCAACTTTTTAAAACCGACTACCCGTGCCATCTTTTACTCCTTGTCGATAAGATTTTATCAAAAAA
>JBDONQ010000224.1:0-3200 GCA_039831255.1 Campylobacterales bacterium | reverse complement strand
TTTTCTCTCCCTATTAATTTAGCAAATTTAACTCCCCTTTGAACCTCTGCTGGAGCTTTTTTATGGATTGAGTGAATTAAATTGCCAATTTTCCCTACCTCTCGAAAGAGGGAGGGATTCAGTTTATCGATATATTGACATACTTACCACCACTAAACCACCTCAACCCCAACTGCTAATCCAGTTGCCCACGGATTCTGATTTTAAAACGATAACTACTTAGAAGTAGCCATTCTTACCACCTCTATCTCCAACGTCGGTGCCCCACCCTTTTTTATTAATATAAAGTTTTCAACGGAGATCCACTCCCTCTCAAATCCCTAATCGCCTTATATCCCTATCGATAAATCCGAGGGCTTTACGGCGGTTTTTCGTAGAAGTTTAAAAATTATTGAAATTGGGGAAAGTATCAGTTTTAAAAATTGAATTGGCCCCTTCCCCTTTTTCCCCTTTTCTTTTCCATTCTCTTCCAAAATCTGCCCAATTTCCTTCTTCTCTTCTATCTCCCCCCACTTTTCTTCCCCGTTTTTCCTTTGGGGAAAGATCCCTAAAGTGGAGGAGCTATTCCCCTCTCCCCTTTTTCATTTTCTTTCTCCCAGGAAAGCCCCCTTTTTTCAGAAAAGGAAAAGCGGTAAAGGTCAATCGGGTTAAACCCAATAATTACCCCCCGCCAGTTTCCAAAATAGTCTTTAAAAAACTCCACCTCCCCAATCCCCGGTTCCCCCTTTAGCCACTTCTCCAATTCCTGTTGATGGAGAGCCCCTATCTCCAAAATCCCCCACTTTACCCCTTTTTTAATTGAGTGGCGGATTAACCGTTTTGTAAATTCCAAGCCATCCCGCCCCCCTCCGTAAAAGGCTTCCTCCGGTTCAAAGGGGTTTGGGAGAGGATACCCCTCCTCCAGATAGGGGGGGTTTGAAATAACTAAGTCCACATCCGGATCTGAAAAGAGGGATTCCACTCGGAACTCCACCTCCACTCCGTGAATCCCCCGATTCCGCTTTGCTACCTCAATTGCCACTGGGGAGATATCGGTTCCAATTACTTCCAACTCTGGAAACTCTTTTTTAATTAAAATTGCCAATACCCCGCTTCCGGTTCCCACATCTACCACTTTCCGAATCTGGTCCCGGTGTTCCCGGATAAATTGGAGAGCCCTCTCCAATACCGCTTCAGTGTCATCCCGGGGGATTAAAACCCCCTCCTTAATGTAAAACTTCTCCCCGTAAAAGAAAACTTCATTGAATTGGTACTCCAGCGGGTACCCTTGGAGAGTTTTTTGGTAAATTTTCTCCGCCTCAATCGGGACTGGAAGTTCCCCGTAGAGATAGAGCCACCCTTCATCCTTTCCCATGACTTTCCGGAGAATATACTTACCATTGGGAAGTTTTAAAAAGTCTAAAATTTTCATAACCTAACCCTCCTCTGGAATAGTAAGAACCCCCCAACCCCGAAGAGTAGCGGAAAAAATAATCCTATCAAAAAAGTCCTATTTTGTTGGGAGAGGAGAAGGTAGAGGAGGAGAATACCCAATCCCTCTATTAATGGGTGCCTATTTTGATTTAACCGGGGGTGGTAGAAACTGACAGTTGGAATTAAGAAGAGAAGGGCTATTGGGAGAAGGGCCACCGGTAGGTAGGTGGCAAAAAATTCCCGATGTTCTTCCCAGTACTTCCGGAATTGGAATAGGGAGATTGAGAAGTGGGGGAGGGGGTGGTTTATTATCATCTCCCGAAATTTAATTGTTAAATTCCGGTCCAGTTGGTAGAGGGCCCCGTTGGAGAGGTAGAGTCGGAGATACCCCCCTTTTGCAATTAGGGAGGCTCGACTGGCTTGAACAAACTCCCCCTCTTTTCGATTGTAGAGGAGGATATTCCGATACTCCCCCCCCTCCCGTTCCTGAATAAAGAGATTCCAATCCCCCAATTTTTGGGAGATTCTCCTACTTTGTAGGGTAAATTTTGCCTCCTCTTTTTTTATCTCTTTTAAATTTTGGTACCGATTTTGGGAGTACGGAATTGAGACGAATAAAAAAAAGAGATTCACCCCTGTTAAAAAGAGGGCCACTCCCCCTACCCCTTTTAAAATTTTAAACGGAGAAACCCCCCCGGCCACCAATCCAATTAACTCTTGACTCTCGCTCAATTGGGAGAAGGAGGAGACCCCCCCTAAAAAGAAGGAGACTGAGAGGGAGATAAATAGAATTTGGGGTAGGCTCAATAGGTAGAGAGCCCCCAACTCCAAAAAGGAGATTTGAATTGATGAGGTGGCGTTGGAAATTGCAACAATGAAAACCAGTGAAACGATTAAAAAGAGGATTAAAAAGATTTGAAAAAAAGCTTCAAAAAACTCCCGTAGGGTAAACCGGGTAATCCTATCCATAGAGAAGGTCCAATAACTCTAAAAATTGGGGTTTAAAGGCCCAAACTAAAAAGGCCCCTGTCGCTAAAAAGGGGACAAACGGTAGCTCCAAATCCCGTTTCCGGAGTCGGAAATAGAGGGAAAATGGGAGGGCTAAAAGGGCCCCCACCACAACCGCCGTAACCCCCAATTTCACCCCCAATAACCCCCCAATTGTCCCGGCCACAATTAAATCCCCCTCCCCTAACGCCTCCCGGCCTACGAAATAGGAGACATAGAACCGGAGCATCCCAGCCCCCCCCATCAATAGGAGAGCATTTTTAAAATTCTCCACCACCTCAGGGGAGTGGAAAAAGGAGAGGGTTAACGCCAGTAGATTTAAACTGTCGGGAACCGCTTTATAGTCCAAATCGATAACTGAGAGGGCCAGTAGGGTGGAGAAGAGGGCCCAATCCACTACTAAAAAGATTGAAATATCCCCTACCCGGCAGTAGACCCAGAGAAAGAGGAGGGCAGTTGTCAACTCTATTATCGGGTATCGGGGGGAGATAGGGGCCCCGCAGTAGGCACACTTCCCCCTCAGCAGAAGCCAACTTAAAATTGGAATATTGTGCCACGGCTTAATTTGGGTATTGCAATGGGGGCAGTGGCTTGGGGGAGAAATTACACTCTCTTCCCGGGGAATCCGGTAAATTACCACATTTAAAAAACTACCAACAGCCGCCCCGATTAAAAAAACTATTATCAATTGAGAAATTAATTCAAACCCCATTAAAAAAAACCTTTTTCCCCAATTTTTTTTAATTTTACCACAGGGAGGGGGGCTCCAGTAGAGAAAA
>JBDONQ010000138.1:0-3267 GCA_039831255.1 Campylobacterales bacterium | reverse complement strand
ATCAACCGGTACCCTTGCCGGGTTAAAAACTGCTCCAATTCCTCCTCCCGCCCCCCTTCCAAAAAGAAGCGGATTACATCTACAACCCCAAAAATTTTCCCCAACCGCCGGAGGTAGAGCCGGTAGAGGGCCACTTTTTCCAGCACTTCGGAGGTCTTCTCTGGGGGGAATGGCAGGTCAATCCCCTTTGCCCCCTCTTTAATTAGTAATCGGTTTAACTCTTGGTCATTTTTTAAATACACCTCCCTCTTCCCCCGTTTGTACCGGTAGAGGGGGGGTTGGGCGATGTAGAGATGGCCCTGCTCAATCAACTCCCGGAGATAGTTGAAGAAGAAGGTCATAATTAAAGTTTGAATATGGCTCCCGTCCACATCGGCGTCGGTCATAATAATTATTTTGTGGTACCGGAGTTTTGCGATATCAAAATCCTCCCCAATCCCAGTCCCCAGGGCAGTGATAATATTTTTAATCTCTTCACTCTCCAGCAGTTTTAACTCTCCGGCCTTTTGAGTGTTTAAAATTTTTCCCCGGAGGGGGAGAATTGCTTGGAACCGTCTATCCCGCCCCTGCTTTGCACTCCCCCCGGCACTATCCCCCTCCACTAAATAGAGCTCCCGCTCCCGGGGGTCACTACTCTGACACTCGCTCAACTTCCCCGGCAGAGTGGCCCCTCCCAATTTCGCCTGCTTCCGGATTAATTCCCGGGCTTTTTGGGCTGCAATTCGGCTCTTTGCTGAGGTAATCCCCTTCTCTCCAATATTTTTTCCAGACCGGGGGTTCTCCTCCAGAAATCGGGAGGTGTGGTCGTAAGTAATCCGCTGGAGGGCTGGCCGGATAAAACTATCCCCCAATTTAGTTTTAGTCTGCCCCTCAAACTGGGGTTCACTCAACTTTAAGTTGATAATCGCCCGGAGCCCCTCCCGGACATCCTCCCCGACCACTTTTAAGTCCCTCAAATTGAAATTTTGATTTATGTAATTGATAATAGCCCGGGTTAACCCACTTTTAAACCCAACTTCGTGGCTTCCCCCCTCCTCTGTCCTAATATTGTTCACATAACTCAAAATCCTTTCGTCAAACCGGTTTGTGTATTTAAAAGCCACCTCCACTTCAAACCGCTTTCCCCTCTCTTCCCCCTCCCCTCGGAAATAGCAGAGATTGCTAATTGGCTCCCCATCCACCAACTCCTCCAAAAAATCTCTAATCCCCCCTTCAAAAAAGTATCTCTCCCGACTCCCATCCCGCTCATCGGTCAGCAAAATCTCTACCCCCGGGTTTAAGTAGGCTAACTCTTTCAATCTCTTCCCAACTATCTCCTTTTGAAACCGGGTCTCCTCAAAAATCTCCGGGTCTGGGTAGAATTGGATTATTGTCCCCCGCTTATCGGTCTCCCCCACCTCCTCCAGTGGGGTCACCTCAGCCCCCCGGCTAAACTCCTGTCGATAAACTTTACCCCCCCGGTGAATCTCCATTATCAACTTTTTAGAGAGGGCATTTACAACAGAGACCCCCACCCCGTGGAGCCCCCCGGAGACTTTATAAGTTTTGGAATCAAATTTTCCCCCTGCGTGGAGGGTCGTTAAAACAAGGGTTGCCGCCGGTTTCCCCTCCTCCGGATGGATATCTACCGGGATTCCCCGGCCGTTGTCAGCGATTACTACACTTCCATCTTTTTTTAATACTACTTCAATTCGGTCCGCATATCCGGCCATTGCCTCATCAATTGAGTTATCCACCACCTCAAAAATTAGGTGGTGGAGCCCTTTCCGGGAGGTATCCCCGATATACATCCCCGGCCGTTTCCGAACCGCTTCCAACCCTTTTAAAACTTTAATATTCTTAGCACTATACTCCATTTTACTCCTATTCAACCTCTATTGGGATTGTTTACAAATTATACCAAAACCCCGTTTACTGAGAATTGAGTAAAATGGTTAAAAATTAAACGGAGGATTCCAATGGGTTTGGAAGTGTTGGAGTTATTTAAAGAGCTTCTCCGGTTCAAATCTATTACTCCTTCCGACGGAGGAGGCTTTCAATTTTTAAAAGAGTATTTAAAAGGAGCTGGGGATATTTTTGAGATTGAGAAAGGGAAGGTAAAAAATTTAGTTGCAATTAAGGAGATGGGCCCCGGGGAGCATTTGACACTGGCAGGTCATATCGACGTAGTTCCCCCAGGGGAAGGGTGGTCCAGCAATCCGTTTCAACCGGTGGAGAGGGGGGGGTATATCTATGGCCGAGGAGCCCAAGATATGAAGAGCGGGTTAGCAGGTCTAATTTACGGGTTTAAATTTGGCCGGTGGCGTCGGGGAACCCTCTCTCTAATAATTACCTCCGACGAGGAGGGGGAGGCGAAATTTGGGACACTGGAGGTACTAAAGTGGATGGAGAGGGAGGGACTTCTCCCCAATTACGGAATTATCGGAGAACCCACCTCCGAGAAGCGGTTTGGGGATACAATTAAAATTGGACGTCGGGGGAGTATCAATGGGGTGTTGGAGATTCACGGGGTTCAGGGGCATGTGGCCTATCCGGACCGGTTTTTAAATCCGGTGGAGATTTTAGCCCCCCTTCTCCCCGCCTTTGCCAGCCGAAATTTGGACCGGGGCACCCAATTTTTTGACCCTTCCCGGATTGTGATTACCGATATCCGGGGGGGACTCCAAGTTACCAATGTAACCCCCGATAAAGTCCGAATAATGTTCAATGTCCGGAACTCCCCCGCCACAACTCCCGCCGATGTGGAGGAGTTTTTTAAAAATTTGTTAAAAGGGGTCGATTACTCCCTCCAATTGAGGGTCTCAGCAGAGCCGTTCCGGACTAATCCCACTTCAAAAGTGGTAACCTTTCTCCAACGGGAGGTGGAGCGGGTTACAAAAGTTACCCCAAAACTCTCCACCGGAGGGGGGACCAGTGACGCCCGGTTTTTAGCCCAATTTGGGGTAAAAGTGGCCGAATTTGGTCCCCGGAACGACCGGGCCCATAAAGTAAATGAGCGGGTCTCAATTGATGAGGTGCTCCAGTTGGGGGAGATTTTTAAACGGGTTCTGGAGGGGTGGCAGTAGAAGCCGGGGATTACCCCCGGAGGGGGTTGAAGGGGGGGGCCACAGAGAGGTGGGCAAAAGTAGCCCCAATTACCATCAATAGGGAGAGAATTTGGGAAAAGAGGAGATTTAAAACGAGTTGGGAGAGGATTAAAAGGATTAAATTGGGAAAGAGGGAGAGGAAGAGATTGGCCAACAGATACTCCAACTGGTAGAGGAGAAT
>JBDONQ010000134.1:0-3281 GCA_039831255.1 Campylobacterales bacterium | reverse complement strand
TTTGACCCCATAACTCTTTGGGGCTACAATATAGATATTGAAGTAGTTCCGGCTTTGATACTCCTCCCAACTGAGAAGGGGGTAGCTATTAAGGGGGGAGAATCTGGAGCTATTGCCCTCCATCTCTATCGCCCCTTTCAATAAGCCCTCCGCTGGGGGAAGGGCCACTTTTACTCCAGAGAGGGAGAAGTAGGCCCTAATCCGCTGTTGCCGGTAAAAGAGGGTAGAGCTATTTAAATAGGAAAGAAACTTTTTCCCGATAAAACTCTCTATTACAACTCTCCCCAATTCTGGATTCCATTTAACCCCCAACACCTCCCCCGCTTTAAAGCCCCGGAAATAGATTGGGGTTCCTTTCCCGACCCCCGCTGGAGAGGGGGCTGTCAACTGAATTACCGCCCCATCCCGGTGGAGTTTGAGCCACTCTTTTAACTGGGAAAGGGAGCTAAAGAGAGGGAACTTCCGACTTTTTAAGTCCCGATTGGCAGGGGTGATAAATGTAATTCCCCCCTTTATCAGCTGAACCATTGGAGGGACTTGGAGGGAGATTTTGGAGAGGGTTGCCTCCAACTCCACTGCCGAAATTGGATAGAAGAGGGTGGAGTCGTTAATTAAATAGCGGTACCGGTTGTAAATTTTTCCAATCACTTTTAACCCCGTCCCCTCCAGCTCCACCTTTCCAATCTCCCCAACTTTAATCCCCCGGTAGTAAATCCCCTCCCCTGCTGAAACTTTTGGCTCTCCAACTAACTTAAGCTGAAAATCGTATCCCCGCCTCTCTGGAGGAATCTCCATTAATCGGTAACTCTTTTGAATTGGGGCTTCCACCCCCTTTAAACCCATTTGAATATAGGCGCCAGAGAGGAGCTTTCTTAGATTTAAATTTTGGAGAGAGAGGGAGGGGTATTGGATGTAAAAGTAGGGGCTCTTCTTCAGTAGGTGAAAAAACTCCTTTTTAAATTTAATCCGTAAAATTTTTAAATCTCGTTTTAAGTCGTACTCGGAGGAGACCACTTTCCCGGCAACAATATTGTTGTAAACCACCTTTGAGAGGGGGAGTTTGGAGGTAGTAACCAGTTTTATCACTTCGGGGGCGTATTGGATATCTTCTAAATCAGAGTAGAGAATGTACTCCTCCTTAGGAACCCCATCCCCATCCCCAATATAGATACCTACTCCTCCGGTCAACAGAAGCCGGAGGGAGGGGACCCGGAATTGAATTGAATCTAAAGAAGCTTTAAATTTAATCGGGTCAATCCGGTAAAACTTTAAATTTTTAAACAGGAGATACTGGTATTTTTCAAAAATTAGCCCTTGATATCGGAGTTTCCCATCTTTCCCCAACTTTTTAGAGTAGAGTTTCCCGACTTGAACCCCTTTGTAGACAATTGGGGCATCTTTCCCCAAATCCCCGCTACCGCTGATTAATACAAAGTGGTACCCCTTCTCCCCCGGGGGGTGTTCCAGTCCAATGAAATAGAGTTCAGTCGGCAACTTCTCCAACTCCTGCCGATTGGTGGTGGGGGGGAGCACAGCAATGTAACTCCCTTTTAAAATTGTGTCCAAGTTGGCAATTTTATCGGGGCTAATCTCCAGTGTGGCCTTCCAGAAGAGGGTCCCTTTTTTTATCAAATACTCATACTGGGGGTAGATTAGCAACTTCAAAATAAACCGGTTCAAATCGCTTTTGTCAATCTCCACCTCCTCTACTTTCCCCACCTCTACCCCTTTATATTTTACCGGGGTCTGGAGGGGGGTAATTCCCCGGACATCCCGAAAGGAGACCTCTACCCAGAGCCCCTCCTTCTGGTAATACTTTAAAACCATTCCAATTGAGATTCCCAACGCTATTAGAGGGATTAACCAGTTTACCCAATTAATCCCCCGTCTCTCTTTTCTCCCTCTCATCTTTAACTCCTATCCCAGAGTAGTTTTGAATCGAAAGCTTCAGTGGCTAAAATTGTGAAAATTACCGATAAACTAAAGGGGACTACCGCCGGCCCTGCTTTAATTGAGACAAACTCTCCGAACTGAATAAAAGAGACCATTAACACCACCACAAAGACATCTAGCATCGAATATTTTCCAATAAAAGAGATAAATTGGTAGAGACGGATTCCCAGTAACCGGCATCGGCGGAGAGCTTTAAAATGGGCAATTGCCAGTAGAAACCACAAAATTCCCAACTTTAAAAAAGGAATTAAAATTGAGGCTACAAAAATAACAATCCCGATAAAATAATCCCGGTGTTCAAAAAAGGCTAACACCCCCCCGATAATTGTGTTTCCATACACTTTTCCCAATTTTATCACTTCCATCATTGGAAGAAGGTTTGCTGGAATTAAAAAGGCAAAGGCCCCTAATGAGTAGCTAAAACTCTTCCCAATACCCCCCGGTTTCCGGGGGTGGAGGTGGGCCCCACAAAACTGGCACTCTTCCCCGGGGGGTTGGATATGGGAGCAAACTGGGCAAATTACCACCCCTCTTACTTGGTCCCTCATCCCTCTCCATCCCCCTTCTTTTTAGATTCCAGCTGGGGGTGCCGTTTTAGAAACTCCAAAATCTCTTGGCCCCCGGTCGACTCTTCCCTTTCCACAATTTCCGAAAGCCAGTAGTCGATAGGGTTAAACCATCCAGTTGCAAAATAGAAGATCGATAAAAAGAGGAGTAAAAAATAGAGCCCCGGTAACAGGGTTATCTCCCCTAAGCTTTTCAATTTAATGAGGGAGATAAAAATTGCCAACAGGTAAATCTCCGCCATATTCCACTCCCGGAGGTGGAGGTAACTCTCCAGATAATGGCCCACCCTCTTCAACGGCTCCCGATTTAAATATCCCAATGTGACCCGGGCCAGTAGCAAAAGCATCCCCGGGGGGATTATTAGGAGTGTAAAAACTAAAATTACCCCAATTATCCACTCCCCCCGCTGGAACATCAGTTGGAGGGCTTCCCAAAGGGAGAGACTCCGGGAGAGGTCCAGTTTTGGGATTGAAATTTGGAGAATTGGCAGAAAGATTACCCCAATGTAGAGGGCCAATCCCACCAACGAGAGGGTAAAGAGGAATCGGTAACTTCTCCCAGGCCGGTAGAGGAGAGAGCCACAAAGGGGGCAGTGGAGCTCTTGGTCCAATTCCAGCCTTTTCACTTCAACAACCGCTCCGCAAAACCGGCATCCCAATTGAACTCTTCTCTTTTTCATAGGCAGATTGCACCATTTCAAAATTGAATTAAAACTCCCATTTCCCGAAAGGGGCGGAAAGTTTAGTTATAATTTTAAAAAA
>JBDONQ010000019.1:0-3312 GCA_039831255.1 Campylobacterales bacterium | reverse complement strand
GTGGGGGATGTAATCGAGATTCGGTATCTCTCTGGGGCCAAAAAGTTTCAAGTCTTAAAATTGCCGGAGCAGAAAACCCTTCCAAAGTCCGAGAAGTGGAACTACATCCGGCAACTGGGGTAGGCCCCCTTTACTGTCCGTTAGATTGTTGGGATGCCTGCCAACTCAAATGGACCGGTTCCCGATTTAAAGGGGAGGGGTTTACCCCCCACTTCTGTTGGAAACTCCGAAACTATTTCAAATTTAGACCGGAGTTAACCCCCCGGTGGCAAGGGAGGCCAATCGGATGGGAGGAGGGACTGGCAAGGCTCAAAACCCTCCTCTTCAATACCCCCCCGGAGCAGATTCTCTATTTAAAAGGGTCCGGAAATATGGGCCTTCTCCAGAATCTCCCAAAAGGGGTGTTCGCTGAAATTGGAGCTACAATTGGGGTTGGGAGCACTTGCGACGGGATTGGAGAGTTGGGGATTAAAAAGGGGAGGGGAAGTTCTTTTGTAATCCCGTTGGGGGAGCTGAAAAAGGGGGAACGGTTTTTAATTTGGGGCCGAAATCCGGCAGTTACAAACCCCCATCTCCTCCCAATTTTAAAACGGAGAGAAGTGGCAGTTATCGACATTAGACCTACTGAGATCTCCAAACTCTGGCCCAGCCGGTTTTACTCGGGCGGTTGGTGGTGGAGAGGGGGGTAACCCCCGGGGAAGGGGTCAATTGGGAAAAATATCGGGTTCTCCTATTCCGGTACCCGGTGGAGAAGTTGAGGGAGTGGACCGGTCTCTCCAGCCGGGAGGTGGAGGAGTTGCTCCATTTTTTATTAAAAGGGGCGATTATTTTAACTGGGTTGGGGGTTGCAAAGGGGCCGGAGGGGTGGAAAACCCACTGGGCAATCGACTCTCTAGCTCAGCTATTAGGATATTTTGGAAAGAGGGGGATGGGGGTCTCCTTTTTGGGGAGTTCTTCGGCGGGGTTAAACCTGCCCCCCCTTTTAAAACCGACCCCAACTCTATCGGTTCCCCTCTTTGAAGTAGACCCCTCTCAATTTAAACTCTTCTTCCTACAGGGGAGTAATCCAGCTATCTCTTACCCAAATCGGGCAGTTTGGGAGGAACTACTCCGGAAAAATTCAATAGTTTTTGGCCGATATTGGGACCGGAGTGCCCAATTGGCTACCCTTTTTATTCCAACTGAGGGGTTTTACAATAAACCGGACCTCCGGGGGAGTTATTTCGACAACTACTTCGGGTTCACTGGAGGGGGTTAGGGATTGCCCCCTTTGGCCGGACCCCCTCCGGCCCCCCGGAGGTGGTGGGGATTGAAGGGGTTTCCGAATACCGATTGGCCCAATGGCTCCGGGACCAGCTCCACCTTCCCCCCCTTCCCCCCAACAGGAGTTATTGGAAGAGGTGGTCGTTTACTCCCAATTGGAGGGGGTGCCGGGGGCTGAAGTGGAGGTGGAAGGGGAAATCCGGCACACCTTCTATCGAAAGCTAGAGTTGGAGGGCCCCCCTTACCGGGGAGAATTTCCGACAAAAAATGGCAAGTTTCAATATTTAATCTGCTGGTTGGAGATAAAGACTCCCCAATTCTGGGTCTCCACCGGGAAAGGGTTAAAAGGGCTTAACTCCCAGTTTGCCCTTGCCCAAAAGGTCAAAATTCCGGAAAATCCGATTCCTCCCCTCCGGAAATGGATTGAAACCCACCTCTCCCAATTGGAGGTGGAGGTGGATAAAACCCTTCCCAACTACCTCTTATTTGAAGTTGGGGGGGTAGTTTTAAACCGGTTTTTCCACTCTTCCGGGGAAAATGGGTACTACACCCAATTGAAACGGGAGTTTCGATAGAATTTATCGAAAGTTCCTCGGAAGGTGCCCAATGGGAATTGATACTCTACTCCTGAAAGGGATGATTACCGACGATAGCCGGTTCTTTGACTCTGAACCGGGAAAAATTTTCCTTCGGACCCGGTACAACTCCCAATATGGCCGGGAGTTGGAGCCCTACATCACCCCCAACCAACTCTTTAAAGCACTGGAATTACCGACAAAATTTATTGGAATTACTGGTACTAATGGGAAAACTACAGTGGCATTTGCAATCTCCTACCTCCTCTACCGGCTTGGGTATAATGTTGGAACCCAAGGGACATTGGGATTCTACTACAATTTAAAGCAGGTGGAGCCCCCCTCGTTAACAACCCCTTCTCTATTGACAACCCTCCGGCGGGCGACCAAATACCGGCCCCACTACTTTGTAATGGAGGTGAGCTCCCACGGGTTGGCTCAAGGGAGGGTAGAGGGGATTGAGTGGGCGTTAAAAGTGTTTACTTCCCTCTCCCAGGACCATTTGGATTACCACCAAACAATGGAGAATTATAAAGGGGTAAAGGAGACCTTTTTCGCCGATGAGACCCCAAAGGTTCTCCGATTCTATGCCGGGTTCCGGTACAATCCAGCCAACAGTTTTATTGTGGACCGGGATGTGGTCCGAGAGTTGGAGAGGTGCCCATTGATTGGGGAGTTCAACCGGTACAACTTAGTTTTGGCGGTGGAGGGGGTCCACCTTTTAACCGGGGTGGACCGGGGGCTATTGCTGGAGTTGATTCAGGAGTTCCCAGGGGTCCCTGGCCGGATGGAGCTGGTCCAAAAAGAGCCCCCAATTGTAATCGACTACGCCCACACCCCTGACGGGTTTGAGCAGGTATTGAAAACCTTTCCAGAGCTAGAGAAAATTGTAATTTTTGGAGCAGGGGGAAACCGAGACCGGTCGAAGCGGAAATTGATTGGGGAGGCGGCAGACCGGTACAGCAACTTTATAATTTTGACAATTGATAATCCCCGGTGTGAAGAGCCTTCTCAAATTTTTGCCGATTTGGCAGAAGGGATTAAAATCCACCCCTACATAATTATCCCAGACCGGCGGAGGGCGATTGAGCATGGGTTAACCCTTCTAAAACCGGGCCGGGCCCTTTTCCTGCTAGGGAAAGGGGCGGAGGAGTATATTGAGCTGTGCGGGGAGCGGGTCCAGTATAAAGAGCGGGAGATTGTGGAGGAGTTGTTGGAGGCCCAAAAGAGAGAGGGGAATTAAATTGAGGGATTTCCGATTTAAAAAAGTGAAAAAAGTTATTTTTGGGGCCCTCCTACTCCCAATTGTTGGAGGGGGGATAGGGCTCTGGGTTGAAATTCCATCCCAATTTAAACTCCACCGCCACTGGAAAAAGGGGTGGATGGAGTATTTTGAATATTTAACCCCGGGGGAGGGAAACCGGACCCAAGTGTTGGCAATTTTAATCGGAAGTGGGAGGAGGAGCGACCCGGG
>JBDONQ010000211.1:0-3315 GCA_039831255.1 Campylobacterales bacterium | reverse complement strand
CCACCTTTTAAGGCGGGGTAGCTCACAGAGATACCCATACCGGGATTGGTGGGAGTGTAAAATATAATCCCCCCTTCCAATTCCTCTGTAAATCTACCCCACTCCCGTTTTATCTACTCAAAAATCCCCTCCTGTTCCCCCCATTTGAAGGGTTCATTTTTAATTAAGCCCCCAGCCTCTAGCTCAGTTCCCCGGCCATTTAGGGTTTCAAAATAATATAAGCCACTCCCGGGTCTTTTACAATTACTTCAATCGCTACAAACATTCGGGGGACCCTAAGTAGAATCTCTTCAGCTGGGAGAGGGGGCTTTCCCTTTTTTAAAAATTTCCTCTTTTAAATCGGAGTAAATCATCTCCAACCCTCCCTTCCCAGTGCGGAACCTCATCCTGAAACTCCTTAATCCCCAACTCTAAAATCTCCTCCAACTCTCCCTTTTTGGTCTCAATTCGGGGTTTCTCCGACGGAAAGATAAGGGTTTTAAGAAGGTGATAATTTTCCCAAAATTGACTCTCCCCTATCTCCTCCTTCAATTTTAATTCCTCCAAAAATCAGCTGAAGAGCTTTAAAAAAGGGGATTAAAATGATTAATCGTTTTGCCCATCCACCACCTCTTTTAATACATAATTTTGATTATCCATCAATACAAACTGCTCCAAAAATGGGGTTTTAGACTACTATTTCTACTCTCAAAATCCCGGTTCGCTATTTGGAATACATCCCTTAGAAACTGTTCAATTTCCTCCTCTTCCCAGATATATCTCCACTGATAAGGGGGAATTTTAAAAAGGTTCTTATCAAGCAATTACTGAACTTTTACTAGTCGGGTGTCTCTTAAATTAATTTTAACAAATGGCATAATTCGGAAAAAAAGGATTGGAGAGTGGAGTTTTATCAATTCCAAGAGTACCCGTTCCAGCGGTTGAACCGGCTTTTAAATGGAGTGGAGCCCCCGGCTGAGGTATTCGATTTAACAATTGGGGAGCCCAAATTCCCAACCCCCCAACTAATTATTCAAAGGGTCCGGGAGAGTTTGGGGCTATTAAATCGGTACCCTAAGAGTAGGGGAGAATCGGAGTTAATAGAGGCCCAACGGCAATTTCTCTTGGATAGGTTTGGGGTTGAAGTTCCCCCGGAGGGGATAATTCCAACTTTTGGGACCAGAGAGGTACTCTTCAATTTTCCCCTCTTTTTAAGACCGAAGAAAATGGCTTTTCCAAATCCTTTTTATCAAATTTACGAAGGGGCTGCAATTGTAGCTGGGGCCCAGATAAATTACCTTCAAATGACCCAAGAGAACAATTTTAAACCGACCCCAGAACAGCTGGAAGGGGATGAGGAGTTAATTATTTTAAACTCCCCCAACAACCCTACCGGGTCGGTTTTGGAGTTGGAAGAGTTGGCCCAGTGGGTTGAGAAGGCCCTCTCAATTGGGGCGGTAATTTTGGGGGACGAGTGCTATAGCGAACTCTACACCGAAACCCCACCCCCCTCTCTGTTGGAAGCTTCAAAGCTGGTGGGGAATGGGGAATTTAAAAATGTGGTAGTTGTAAACTCACTCTCAAAACGGAATTCGGCTCCAGGTCTCCGGAGCGGATTTATTGCTGGAGATCCGGAACTCCTCCAAAAATATCTCCAGTTTAGAAGTTATTTAGGGTGTGCAATTCCCCTCCCCCTCCAGTGGGGGGCAGTGGCCGGGTGGGAAGACTTTACCTCTCCAACCCATTTTAGGAGCATTTACCGGGAGAATTTCCGATTGGCCAAAGAAATTTTGGGGGTAGAGCCTCCCCCCGCCACTTTTTACATCTGGTTACCGGTGGCAGACGATCTCCAATTTGCAGTGGAGGCCTATCGGCGGGGGGTAAAGGTGCTTCCCGGGCGTTTTTTGGGCCGGAATGGAGCTGGAGCTGGGTTTATCCGGTTGGCGTTGGTTTACCCCCCCGAGCGTCTAGAGACCCCATTAAGAACTTTAAAAGGGCTACTTAGTTGATTCTCTTCCCCGGTGAGTCAAAAAAGGGGGATTTTCCTTTAAAATCCGGGAGAAGTGGAGAATAAACTCCCCTTCCACCCTCCCTACTTTTTAAAGGTAGGGTTCAATTCCACAGAACTGCCCCGCTCTTTTTGACAACGGAAATCAGTTGAAACTTCCCGTATTAGAGCCCCTCTTCCGAGATGTCTCCAGAGGGGGAGTGGATTGGGCATCCCTCTTTCTTAGTTATAGTTGGTTAAAAATTGGATATCGCTAAATTGTTTTATCCCAAAATAGTCGTTACCCGAAGAGTAAATTAATCTCCCTCCAATAGTTTAGAATGGGGATTTTTTTGAAATACTTCCCATCCCTAAACTGTGGACCCCTAACTGGTAACCCAGTTGCCAACGGATTCTGGTTTTAAAGCGATTGTTGCTGACAAATAGCCACTCTTCCATAATATATCCGAAAGGTTGATTTCCCAACCCTATTGAAAGATTTTCAACAGAAATAAACTCCCTCTTAACTCCCACTAAAATCCTTTATCGCCTTATATCCTTACCGATAAATCCGAGGGCTTCACGGCGGTTTTTCAGAATTTTGTTAAACGGGAAATTCTTTTGCAACGGAACCCCGGAGGTAAGCGGTTAACCCCAGCAATCCATCGGCCAAATATCTACTCTCAAACCCCTTGCTCTTCAAATAGAGAGAGGCGATATTGGACCGGTCCCGCCCCGGACAGATTGTAACTACAATTTTGTCGGAAGGCAACTCCCCCAATCGGTCGGGAAGTTGGGAGACCGGGATTTGGAGTCCAAAATTGAGCCCCCACCGGCGGGTCTCATACTCCTCCCGGACATCCAACAACACTGCCCTCCCCTCCCGATAGAGTTTTAAAAACTCCTCAATCCCAATCCGAAATTTTTTCATATTTTCCGGCTTCACCTGCCGAATTACCTCCTCTAAAAATACCAGCTTCTCTTCCATTAGGCCCTATCCCGGAGTCCCAATTTGGTGATAACTTCCAAATATTTATCGTGATCTTTTTTCTTCAAATAGCGCATTAACCGTTTCCGCTGTCCCACCAATTTCAATAACCCCAACCGGCTGGAGTAATCGTGCTTGTGCTGTTTCAGATGTTCATTAATCTGATTAATCCGAGCTGTCAACAAGGCAATTTGGACCGCCGGGCTTCCGGTGTCATTTTCATCTTTTCCAAATTTGGCGATAATCTCTCTCTTTGTCGCCGAATCTAAAGCCATTTTAGCCTCCTGATTGGTCAATTTTTCGGAAATAAAATTATATCAAGTCAATTTTATATTGGCAATTTTTAATTATTTTAAAAGGG
>JBDONQ010000071.1:0-11500 GCA_039831255.1 Campylobacterales bacterium | reverse complement strand
AATCCCCCGCCTTGAGGCGTGGGGAGTATGTCAACAATTTATCAACTCCAAACTCCAATACTTAACTACTGGAAACCTTTCTAAAAATTTGGCACTTTAATGGCACTTTTTAATCCTCTATTAACACTTTTCAGTTATAATCCTATTGCAGAGGTGGAGCCTCCTGAAAAGCCGCTATCCGAGACTCCGGGGGGAAAGAAGGGAGAATTGCTCTTACTTCTTTACCCCTCAACCCTTTTTAACTTCCCTCTTGGACCGGGATAGGTTCCACTACGAGGGCTTTAAAGCGGGTTGTCTTTGTCTCCAAATCCCCCTCATCTCCAAACAGGAAATTGATTCTACTCTCCGGGTAGTGGAAGGTAGTGTAGAGGAGATAAGGGCGAATTTTTTCAGTATATTTGACCCTCAATACCCCACTCTCCCCATATTTGGATTTGAGCCGGACCCACTCCCCCAACTCCAATCTGTGGATCGGGTTTGCAAAGAGAAGTTCCTCCGGGTATCGTCTATTCAATTGGGGGGAGCAACCAGTTTGGGCCCGGTTGTTGTAGTGGGCAATATCCCGGCCTGTGGTTAAATACCATTTCCGGCGGGGGCTCTCCCTTTCCCCCTTCTCCAAAATCCGGTCCACCAACTCCCCCCGGGGTCTCCACTGGACAAAATAGAGGTGGCCCAACCGGTCCGGGGTTCGGAACTCTGTTAAATGGAGGGTTCGGGTATCGGTTCCATCGAGAGCAATTGGCCACTGGAGCCCCCTCTCCCCGTTCAATCGATTGTAAGTGGCCCCGGCAAATCGGGTCACCTCCCGGGCAACCCCCTCCTCCAACACCTGTTGGGTAGTTTTAAACCCCCACTCCACCCCCAACTCCCGGGCCAACCCAGCCAACACCTCCCAATCGTCGGGGAGTTCCGACTGAACCAACGGAGTTGCCAAATGGAGCCGTCTCTCGGCATTCACATAGACCCCCCACTTCTCATACCCACTTTTTACTCCAAACACCAAATCCCCAGCCCGGGCAGTTGGGGTCTCCATTACCTCCAGTACAATTAAAAAAGGGAGTTTCTCCAACCCCTTCCTCACCTTCCGTTGATGGCCATGGATTTGAAGTAACTCCTCCCCCAAATTTATTATCCCCCCAATTTTCCCCTCCAAAATCCCTTCAAAGACCTCTGGAGTCTTCAACCCCTCCACCTCCGGGGGTCGATAGTCGGGGAGGTAGTAGGGGAGACACCCGACATCGCAAACCCCCTGAACATTGTTTTGCCCCCGGAGGGGCATTACCCCGGCTCCCCTCCGGAAATTCCCGGTCAACATTGCCAAATTGGCAATTGCAGAGACCGAATCACTCCCATCTATCTGCTCAGTAATCCCCAATCCCCATAGGAACGCGGTCCGCCGTTTTAAAAGGGGGGCTATCTCCCGGATTTGGGCCACCACCTCCCCAAACCCCCCTTTTTGAAATGGGTCCCGGGGGTCCGGTTCCCCCAACAGTTGCCCCCGATACTCTTCAAAGTTGGCAACCCTCTCCTCCAAAAAGTGCCGGTTATAGAGCCCCCTCTCCACCACTTCCCGGGCTAAACTATTCAAAAATAGCAAATTTGTTTCCAGTGGTAAAATTACTGAGATATCGGCAAATTTCATCAATTCAATCTCCCGGACATCCACAACTATTAACTTTGCCCCCCTCCTCTTCTGTTCAATAATCCGGCTGGCAACAATCGGATGGGCAACAGTGGTATTGGAACCAATTACAAAAATTACCTCAGCTTCAAATAGATCGTCAAAACTGAGACTACTGGCCCCCTCCCCAATTGTCCGTTTTAACCCCTTCAGGGAGGGGGCGTGGCAAACCCGGGCACAATTGTCGATATTTGGAGAGCCAATCACTTCCCGAATCAACTTTTGAAAAATCCACCCACTTTCCAAATTGGTCCGGGCCCCCCCAATTCCAGCAATTCCAGCCGGCCCAAACTCTTTAATCAGTTTCCGGAGTTGCCACCCCCCCAACTGGAGGGCGGTTTCCAGTGGAATTGAGAGAAATTCCCGGTCATACCGGGGGAGATTTGCCACTTTCCGCTGGAGATTTTTCGGCAGTTTCGGATAGACCCGTTTTAAATATCTCTCCTTTACAAGATGCCCCTTCAACCGCTCCTTTAAAAAGTGAAACCCGTACTTCCCTTTTACACAGAGCTGTCCCCGGCTGGAGGCCCCCCCTTTTACCGGCAAAATTCTCTTCAACTCCCCCCCCTCTACCACCCCTTCAATTTCACACCCTACCCCACAATAGGTGCAAACTGAAACCATTCTCCCCCTTTTTTCCCTTTTTATACTCAATCCGATGGGAAATCTCAAGGGAGAGGTCCATTGGCTAAAATAGCACCGGCTGAAGGGTTTACCTGTTGAAAAAGGGGCGAAAAATGGAGAATTATTTTGATGCAATTATCGTCGGAAGTGGAATTGCTGGCCTTTGGAGTGGGTATTGGCTCCAAAAATTGGGTTTAAAAGTTTTAGTTTTGACAAAAGGAGAGGTTTTCGATGCCAACTCCTTTTACGCCCAAGGGGGGGTTACTTTAGCTTTAAATCCGGAAGATGTCCCCCTCCACATTGAAGATACTTTAAAGGCGGGGTGGTACCACAACCGCCGGGAGATGGTGGAGCTAATGAGTTGGGAGTCGTTAAAAATTAGGGAGGAGTTGGGGAAATTGGGGTTCCATTTTGATCCGGGGATTACCCGGGAGGGGGCCCACTCGGTCCGGCGGGTTTTCCATAAAGGGGGGGATGCCACTGGCCGGGAATTGCACCTGTTTCTCCTCCGGCGGGACCCCAACTACCTGTTGGACCGGGCTATTGTTTTTGATCTATTGATTGAAGGGGGACGGGTTTACGGGGTCTCGGTAGCCCGGGGTCGGGAGAGATTTAACCTCTACGCCGGGGTGGTGGTGATAGCTGGAGGGGGAATTGGGGCCCTCTACAAATATGATACAAACGCCCGGACAATTGCTGGGGAGTTGCAGGGGCTTGCAATTTCAAAAGGGTTGGCTGTCCGGGATATGGAGATGACCCAGTTCCACCCAACTGTCTATATTCAGACCCGCTTCTCCCAGAAGTTACTAATCAGTGAAGCGGTCCGGGGGGAGGGGGGTTATGTAGTGGATGAGAATCAGGAGCGATTTCTATTTAAATATGACCCGAGGGGGGAGCTGGCCAGCCGGGATATTGTCAGTAGGGCAATTTACATCCACCAGCAACAGGGGCATCAAGTCTATTTGGACCTCCGCCACTTTTCGGAGGAGTTTTTTAAAACCCGATTTCCTACAATCTACAAAAAATTACGGAATTATGGGGTAAAAGTTCCAGAAGAGCTAGTCCCAATTTCTCCAGCTTTCCACTACCATATGGGGGGGATTGAGGTGGATGCCACCTCTAAGGTGGTCGGAATTGAGAACCTTTTTGCGGTGGGGGAGGTGGCTTGGACAGGGGTTCACGGGGCCAACCGGCTCGCCTCCAACTCACTGTTGGAGTGTTTTGTATTTGGGAAACAGGTGGCAGAGGGGGTAGCCGGGTTAAAGTTGGATCGGCCCCGACGGGAGTTTCCAATTTTTAAAGGGCCCCTCCAACTCCCAACCGATAAAAAGTATAAAAATCTCCTCCGGGAGGTGATGTGGAGCAAAGTTGGAATTATCCGGACCCGGAAAGGGTTGGAGGAGGGGCTTCAGTTTATAGAAGAGACAATCCCAAAGGTGGGGTGGCTTACCCAACTCCGGTTTTTAACAGCCCGGGAGATTGTGAAGGGGGCCCTAAATCGGCCGGCCAGTTTAGGGGCCCACTATTTGGAAAGTGGGGAAGGGGGTTAGGAATTGGGAGGGAGGAGGAGAATCCCTTCAAAGAGAACCCCTCCCACTAACCCCCCAAAAATCCCGGCTAAGAGATCATCCCCTACAACCCCCCATCCTCCGGGGGCTTCCCGGTCCACTTTCCCAATTATTGAGGGCTTCCAAATATCCATTATCCTGAACCCGATAAAAATTAAGAGCATTTTTAACCAGTCCAAGGGCTCCCCCCACCGGAATAGGGTCAACCCCACCAAAATCCCAGCTATCTCATCTATTACGATCCGTTTATCGTCGTGGATACCCCCCTTTTTCTCATATCTATTTACCAATTCCACCCCGACAACCCCAGTTAAAACAGCCAAGAGCCCCAATGTTAAATTGGGGGTTGGAAAAGTGTAAATCACTAAAGCCCCAATCCCTAACCCTACCAAACTCCCCCATGTTCCCGGGGCCTTTTTAATCAACCCAGTCCCAAAGCCGGTTAAAAGGAACCACTCCCCCCATCCGATTGGAGGAGTCTTCTCCGATTCCAAATTTGGGGGCCTCTCCACATTAACCTCCTTCTTTATTAAATTTAATGAATTTTCCAAATTTTACCGGAGTTGGATAAGGGAAAACGGGACCGGAGTCCCAACCGGTTACTTCCGCCGGTAGAGGGCAACAATCCGGGCCTCCCCAATTTTGTGCTTCTTTATCTCTTTGATCACCTCCTGAAGGGGGGTTGTGGGGAAGAGATTCAGTTTTTTAGAAAGGGCGTAAACCCACAACTCGTAGTGGTGGGTCTCCCCGGGAGGAGGACAGGGCCCTCCGTATCCCAACTCTCCATAATCATTTTTAAACTGGATTCCTTTCCGGAAGTAGGAGCTTATGGAAGCTCCTGCCCCTTTTGGAAATTTCCCGAGATTGGGTGGAATATCAGTTACAACCCAGTGGTACCACCCCCCTTTTTTAGGGGCGTCCGGGTCCCAAATTACAATTGCCACCCCCTCTGTCCCATCGGGTAACCCTTTCCAATCCACCTCTGGGGAGATGTTCTCCCCTCCACATTGGTAATAGAGCTGTTGCAGTTGAACCTCCCCTCCGTCGGGCCATTGGGGACTGGAGATGGAGAACCCCCACCCCAATACTGCTCCAATTCCAAAAAATAAGAGTTTCCTCATCTCCCTCTCCTCTTTGTAAGATATAATTTTTATGATATTAATAGAAAGTTAATTGTAGTTAAATTCTTTGGAATTCACCCAATTTATCAAGGAGAAGAGATGGAACCCTTTTACCGGCGGGTCTATTACGACAATACCGACGCTGGAGGCCGGATTTATCACACCGAATATTTAAAATTTTGCGAACAGGCCCGGAGTGAAATTTTCTTCAAAGAGGGGCTCTTTTTCGAAGATGGGGGGTATGTAATTAAACGGATTGAGGCGGACTATTTAGGGGGGGCCAAATTGGGGGACCTGTTAAAAATTGAGACTGAGGTGACCAAATTTGGAAACACTTTTGTGGAGTTTACCCAAAAAATCTACCGAGAAGAGCAGAAGATTTTCCAATTAAAAGCGACTGCAGTCTATCTGGATGGAAACCAAAAAATCTCCAAAATCCCCCCTCGGCATAAATACCTTCTTGAAAAGTATTTCACCCGGAAAGGGGTTGAGTTTTGAAATTAAAGAGGTTTGGATCAATTTCCCAGCTCCTCCAACTTTTCCGGGGGAAACTCCTCCCGTTTGGGGTTTCAATAGTTCTCCTAGTCGGGAATCTCCTCTTTTACACCAATCTTTACTCCTGCTACCGGGAAAATCTCCTCACTTCCCTCAATTTGTATGGGGTAGTTCGGGTTGTAAATCAGTTTGTCTCAGTTTTAAAACACTCCTCAGTAAACATCTCTCTACCGGGGCTAGGGGGAGAGGTGGCGATTGGGGAAGTGCTGGATCCATTGGGCGACGCCACTGAGCGACTCTCAGACCTTTTCACAATTGGAATTTGGAGTTGGGGTGGTGAGATGATTTTTACTGAAAAATATGGCATTTTATTTTAATTGGAATTTTTCTGTTACTCCTCTTTCCTTCGGGGATAAGGGAGCGAGGATTCTCAATTTTAATCCTAATGTTGGCCCTACCCTCGGTTACCTATCTACTCTTCCACTGGTTCAATTTATAATTTTTAGATAAAATTTTTTTATTTGCCACTTCTCAAATTCATTACCTTTTAAGCCAGTTGCCAACCCTCTCCTCCCCTTCTCAGCTGGTAGAGCTTTTAAAACACCCTTCCCAACTGGAGAGAATTGCGGTAGACTTAACAGAACAAGTGGTGCTGTTGGGGGTCTACTACTTTCGAAAACTTCTCTTCTCAATTGTGGTAGTTCCGTGGATTACCTACCAACTCTCCACCGGAGTTTTAAGGGGTTCAAATAGGTGGGAATTTTTTGGAAAAATTACGGGACTATTTCCGGGGTTTAAGGAGAGGAGATGTTAATTCAAAAGGTGAAAGAGGGACCCCTATTGACACTGGAGATTACCCCCCCAAATCTCCCAACGATTGAACCGGTGGTGGAGAAGCTGGAGAAGAGTGGAATTGTGGAGTTTGTAGATGGGTTTACAATTACCGATTCCCCATTGAGTCGTCCGAGAATGGGGGCAATTCCAGCAGGATTTCGAATCCAGAGCCGATTCAAAAAACCGGCAATTGTGACAATCTCAATGCGGGACCGAAATCTGTTGGGGCTCTACGGGGATATTTTGGGAGCCAATGAGTTGGGGCTCACAAACCTACTCTTATTAACTGGAGATCCAGTTCGATTGGCCCCAGTTCCGGTAAAAGGGGTTTTTGAAGGGAGTAGTTTAAGGGTGTTTGAAATTGTCTCCAATTTAAACCGAGGGCTCGATTTAACCGGAAACCCCCTCCCAATCCCCCCGAAACCGATTACTCCTTTTGGAGTAACAGGGGTCTCTGGAAAGGGGCTTAAAAAGAAACTTCTCCGGAAAGTGGAGCGGGGAATGGAGGTGGTAATCTCCCAACCGGTCTACTCCCGGGAGATTGGCGAAAGACTACTCCAATTGGTGGAGGAGGTCCGTCGGGAGAGTGGCCGGGAATTGGAGTTAATTTTGGGGTTTTTCCCGATAACATCTTTAAAAGTGGCCCAATTTTTAAAGGAGAGTGTCCCGGGTGTTGAGGTACCGGACCGATTTTTAAAAGAGCTTAACCTCCCGACAAAAGAGGCCCAACGGGAGCGGGGCATTGGATTGAGTCGAGAACTATTCCAGCAGTTAAAATCCCTCCATCCAAAAATTCATTTAATGAGTGCCAACCAGTTCGATTTACTAAAGTTAATTTTAGAAGGGTAAAATCCCCCACTTTCCCCTGTTTCGGGAGTTTTGGTGAAAGGGGCCTTTTTTGGGTAAGTGGAAAGATAACATCACAATAATCGTACTGGATAATGAGACAAACCAACCCCGTTATTACAATTTTAAAGGGTTTGTGAAGAAGATTGTAATTTGGGGGTTGGCAATTGTATTGGCGTTGGGGGTTGGGCTTTCGGTAACCCTCTTCTACCTCCAACAGCAAATCGGGGAGTTGACCGGGACAAAAACGGAGTTGGAGCAGAAAAATCGGGAGCTTTTAAAGAGGACCTCCCTGCTAGAGGCCCAAATTCTCCAGCAGGAGGAGCGGTATAGCACCTTTCAGGAGAAGATTCGGGAAATTGAACAGATTTTGGGGTATAAAGAGGTAAACCATACCAATGAGCTCCGGGAGTACGAAAATCAAGGGGAGTTAAACTTAACAGGGAAGATTGGGGTTGGAGAGGGGAATTTACAGGGGTTGCTGGAGCGGTTGAAGAAGAAATCCCTCCAGCAGAAAATTTGGCTCACCTACATTCCCAATGGTAAACCGACCCGGTATAAAAAAATTACCTCCCGATTTGGAATTCGCCGGAATCCAATCTACCGAAGGCGGGAGTTCCACAAAGGGTTGGATATGGCAGCCCGGGTTGGGACCCCTGTTGTAGCCACTGCCGATGGATTGGTAGTTAGTGCAATCCGGAGCCGACGGGGGTACGGGAATGTGGTAATTATCCAACACAATTTCGGTTTTACAACCCTTTACGGCCACCTTCACTCAATTGCTGTGGAACCGGGGGAGTTTGTCCGGAAAGGGCAGAAAATTGGGACCGTTGGAAACTCGGGGCTCTCCACAGCTCCCCATCTCCACTACGAGGTCCGGTTCTTGGCCCGTCCCTTTAACCCTTACCCATTTATCCGGTGGAATCAGCGGAATTTTGTTAAAATATTCAAAAAGGTAAGGGGCATTCCATGGCAATCTTTGGAGGGAATGATGGAGCGAATGTTCCAGTTGCTGAAAAAACTACCGTCATTGCAAGAGGGACCCGAATCGTCGGGGAACTCCAAGTAACCAATGAAAAACTCCACATCGACGGGGAGGTGGAAGGGGAGATTGAGGCAGTTGGGTTGGTGGTAATTGGGAAAGAGGGAAGAGTTAATTCCAAAATGCTTAAAGCCGACAAATTGAGTGTCAGCGGCTATTTTGAGGGGAATATCGATTGCAACTTTATTGAAATTTTGGCCGGGGGCCGGGTGATTGGGAAAATTACAACCCGGGAAATTGTAATTGAACCGAAAGGGCTCTTTGAAGGGGAGAGTAAAATAAAACGGGATCAAGAGACCCCAGAAATCCCACCCAATGAGGAGTAGGGGAAAAGGAGTTGCCAATGTTTTGGGGGCCCAAAAATAGTAAAAATCAACCTTCAAAAGGGGAGAGTCGGGAACTAGAGTTGGAACCGATGAAGGGACGGGAGCCGGAATTTAAAGCGGCAACAATTATTGCCGAGGGAACCTACCTAAATGGCCGGATAGAGGTAAAAAATCAGATTCTCTTTGTGGATGGGAAAATTGAAGGGGGAATCTACGCTGATATCTCAGTGATAATCGGGGAGAAAGGGAAAGTTTCCCATAAAATAAAAGGGGGGCAAATTTCAGTCAGTGGACAATTTAAAGGGGAAATCGATTGTGACTGGATTGAAATTAAGCGGAAAGGGGAGGTGAAAGGGGAAATCTCCTGTAATCAGCTGGTAATTGAGCGGGGGGGAGTTTTTGAGGGTAAAAATCATTTAAAAATCCCAATTCCCCGGCCTGAATTTGGAAAAGTTCCGGTGAATGGGGTTGCCCAGGTGGCTGAAGATCAAACCGGAGAAGGGGTAGTGGAGGAGTAGGGGGAGGGGGGTATTTTACTTCCAAATTTTGCCAATTGGGATGCCTATTTTAATTGAATGGAGAGAGAGATTTAAGTAATGGAGAAGGGGGAAAAATTTATAAAATGGGATGGGGGGAAATGGTTTCCCGAGGAAGGGTCTTTTTGAAGCTAAAGAGTAGGAGGAATAGGTTCTAAAAGGAGTTGCCAGTGAAGTTGAGCCAGCTACTCCAGCAAGTGGGGTTAGAGCAATCTCTCCCAACAGATTTTGAGGTGGAAGGGCTCCAAACATTGGAGAGGGCCGGGCCGACCCACCTCTCCTTTTTCCACAACCGGAAATATCTCTCCCAATTGAAAACTACAAAGGCGGGGGCAGTTTTAATTGAGCCAAAGTATCGGAAATTTGTACCCGCTACCACTATCCCGATAGAGACTAAAAACCCCTATTTAAAAGTGGCAGAGTTGTCGGCTTTTTTTGCCCTACCCCGTTGGGAAGAGGGGGAATTTTACAAAGATCCAACTGCCAAGATTGGGGAAGGGGTTGTAATTGGAAAAGGAGCAAAAATTGGGCCCCGGGTCCAGATTATGCCCAATGTCACAATTGGACCGGAGGTGGAGATTGGGGAGGGGAGTATTATCTATCCCAATGTCTCAATCTACCGGGGTAGTAAAATTGGGAAGGGGGTAATAATTCATAGTGGGGTTGTAATTGGAAGTGATGGGTTTGGGTATGCCCAGACCCCCGAAGGGGAGCATCGGAAAATTTACCATTTGGGGCGGGTTGTAATTGGAGACCAAACTGAAATTGGGGCCAACACTACAATTGACCGGGGGGTATTTGGGGAGACCCGGATTGGGAAAGGGGTTAAAATAGATAATCTGGTCCAGATTGGCCACAACTGCCAAATTGGGGACAATGTAATTTTAGTCTCCCAAGTGGGGCTCTCCGGTTCTACAAAATTGGGTCGGAATGTGGTAATGGGGGGACAGAGTGCCACAGCTGGCCATTTAGAGATAGCTCCTTTTACAACAATCGCGGCCCGGGGAGGGGTTACAAAGTCGGTTCTAAAACCGGGGGTCTACAGTGGATTTCCATTAATGGAGCATCGGCGGTGGTTAAAACTGCAGGGGTTGTTGAGTAGACTTTTAAAAAAGGAGGAGTAATGGAACAGATTTTTGAAGGGGTAAAGGAGATTGGGGTTCAAATTTATCAAGCTATTAAAGAAGGGGAGACTGGAAAAGCGGAAACATTCAACACCAGCGGAGATCAGCAGATTAAACTGGATATTTTAAGCGACCAAATTGTGGAAGGGGTCCTCCGGGAGATTGACTCTGTAAAAGAGATTATTAGTGAAGAGAAGAGTGAACCGGTCCGATTCCGGGAGGAGGGGTACTTGGTCGCCTATGACCCACTGGATGGGAGTAGTCTCGTAGATGCTGATTTGACAATCGGGTCCATTTTTGGGATTTACACCGGGGGCTACACTGGAAAAGATATTATCACTGCTGGATATCTCCTCTATGGCCCCCGGTTGGAGTTGGTGTGGGCCACTGGGGAGGGAGTTCGCCACTACCGGTTTAAAAAAGGGGAGTTTCAACTGGTAGGGGAGTTAAAATTGGGGGAGAGAGGAAAAATTTTAGGGCCGGGGGGGACCCAAGCTAAATGGTATAAGTTCCACAAAGAGTTGATTGATTCCCTCTTCCAAAAAGGGTATCGACTCCGGTACAGCGGGGGAATGGTCCCGGATATCCATCAAATTTTGGTAAAAGGGGGAGGACTTTTCGCATATCCGGGAACCACAGACCGGCCCCAAGGGAAACTTCGGAAACTCTTCGAAGTTTTTCCATTTGCTTTAATTGTGGAGAAAGCGGGGGGATTGGCAGTAGATGGGGTTAGGAGATTACTGGAACTAGGGTATTCTGGATATGCCGATACAACCCCCTGCTTTTTTGGAAGTAGGGCTGAGGTGGAGGAGGTTTTAGAAGTCTATCGGGCAAATACCCCTTTTAAATAATTTTAATTGGGAAGGGGAATATTTTGGGGGGCCCTTTTTATCTGGGGTTATCTCGGAGAAGGTGTAGAATTCCTGAATAAATATTGTTTTTAGAAGAGAACCTCTTATAATAACTCTGAATCTTATTTTAAAAGGGGTTTTATTGTATAAAAATGAGAGAAGTTTGTTAAAATTTTTACCTCCCTTTTTGAGCTACAGAAAAGAGGGAAGAAGAGGGTGGGAAAGGCCCTATTCAAATCTCCAGCCCCTGCTCCGGAAAAGGGGGCCTTCTTCCCACTCCTCTCCCAATTCTTTCTCTTTTAATACTTCTTCCTCTTCCCATTCTTTTTCTTCTTCCCACTGTTCCCTCTCGTCAAGCAATTTTCGGGTCCAAAGTTCTTCCTCCCACCTTTCCCATTCCTCCAACTGTTCCGAAAGGTGACGGAGTAAAACTCCAATTTTTCCATCTTCTC
>JBDONQ010000218.1:0-3348 GCA_039831255.1 Campylobacterales bacterium | reverse complement strand
TTGGAAGGAGGGGGGTGGGGGAGTAGCAACTCCGGGCAGTGGCGGTAACCAAATCTGACGGGGTGTAAGGGGGGGTCCCATTGGTGACCCCTATTAGTCGAAGTTCCACCCCTACTCCCACTCAATTGTGGATGGGGGTTTGGAGGAGACGTCATAAACGACCCGATTTACCCCCTCTACCTCATTGATAATCCGGGTGGATACCTCCTCTAAAAAGTCGTAAGGGAGACGGCTAAATGTGGCGGTCATCCCGTCAGTGGAGTTGACGGCCCGGAGTCCAATTGTGTTTTCATAAGTCCGATTATCCCCCATTACCCCGACACTTTTTACATTTAATAGCACTGCGAAAGCTTGCCAAACTTTCCGGTAGAGTCCCCACTTTTTTAATTCTTCAATAAAAATTGCGTCCGCCTCCCGCAACATCTCCAGACTCTTCTGGTCCACCTCCCCCAAAATCCGGATTGCCAACCCAGGGCCTGGAAACGGGTGCCGGTAAACCAACTCTTCCGGCAACCCCAACTCCAGCCCCAATTGCCGAACCTCATCTTTAAACAGCTCCCGGAGGGGTTCCACCAACTCCAATTCCATCTCTTCCGGCAGTCCCCCCACATTGTGGTGGGATTTAATAGTTTTACTGGGCCCCTTTACAGAGACAGACTCAATCACGTCCGGATAGAGGGTCCCTTGGGCTAAAAATTTGGCGTCTGGGTATTTTTTTGCCTCTTTTTCAAATACTTCAATAAAAGTGTGGCCAATTATTTTCCGTTTCTGTTCCGGGTCTACAACTCCTTTTAACCGGGAGAGAAACAGTTTTTCAGCCTCTACAGTTACCAACGGAATCTGGAGAATATCTTTAAAAGCGTGCTCCACCTGCTTCCGCTCCCCTTTCCGGAGGAGGCCAGTATCTACAAAAATGGGGATTAACTGCTCCCCAATTGCCCGGTAGAGGAGGGCAGCAGTGACAGAGCTGTCGACCCCTCCGCTGAGGGCACAAATTACTCTATTTTTTCCAACCTGTTTTCGAATCTTCTCTACCTGCTCAGTGATAAAGTGGGAGATATCCCATTGGCTGGTAACCCCGGCAATTTTCCGGGCGAAATTCTCCAAAATTTTTCCCCCTTCCGGGGTGTGGGCTACCTCTGGGTGAAACTGAATTGCGTAGATATTCCGCTCCTCGTTTACAATTGCCGCGTAAGGGGAGTTTCTGGAGTGGGCAATCCGTTTAAACCCAGTGGGTAGCTTCTCTACCCGGTCCGAATGGCTCATCCAGACTTGAGTTGGGTTGGAAACCCCCTCAAATAGGAGATGGGGTTCGTCGATGTAGAGCTCCGCTTTTCCATACTCGTGGTGGTCCGCCCTCACAACCCTCCCTCCAAAATCGACAGTTATCAACTGCATTCCGTAACAGATACCCAAAATTGGCAACCCCAGATGGTATATCTCCGAATCTACCCGGTACGCCCCCTCCTCATAAACTGAGGCTGGCCCCCCACTGAAGATTAACCCCTTTGGTTTCCGGGCTTTTGCCACTTTTAACCCATCAAAGTAGGGGACAATCTCCGTATAGACCCCCCTCTCCCGGAGCCGTCGGGCGATTAATTGGGTATACTGGCTCCCAAAATCCAAAATTAAAATCTCCAACTCCATTGAACCCCTTTCAAAACTTTTACCGAATTTTAGCACCTCTCCTCCCTTTCCAAAATTAGAGAGCTCCTGAAAAAAGGGCCAATTTCCCCGAACCCTTGTGGTATAATTCCAGCTCAAACTATCCGGCGACGCTTGAGGAGCTACTCCCAAGCCAATCCCGTAGTAAGGAGAAGTGGATGAGAAATCGGTATATTGAAGCTTTTGAACAGAAACAGATAGCTGGAAAAGAACGGCCGGAGTTCCGAGCTGGGGATACTGTCCGGGTGGCAGTGGAGATTCGGGAGGGGAATAAGACCCGGGTCCAAAATTTTGAAGGGGTTGTAATTGCAATCCACGGCCGGGGGACTGGAAAAACTTTCACAGTCCGAAAAATTGGGGCCAATAATATCGGAGTTGAGCGGATTTTCCCCCTCTATAGCGACTCAATTAAATCGATTGAAGTGGTCCGATACGGGAAAGTCCGGCGGGCGAAACTCTACTACTTGAGAGATAGAAGTGGAAAGGCGGCCCGGATTAAAGAACGGATTGTAAAAAAGAGAAGTGAAGGGGAAAATTCTCAAACTGAACAGGCCCAATAGTCTATTTTAAGGAGTAGCAAATGGCAAAAATGAAGACAGTGAGAGGGGCGGCAAAGCGGTTTAAAGTGAAAAAGAGTGGAAAAATTAAACGGGGAAGTGCTTATCGGAGCCACCTGTTGACTAAAAAATCTCCAAAGCGGAAACGGAGGTTGCGGTCCCCCCACTATTTGGATAAGACCAATAAAGTCTCTGTCCGGATTATGTTGGGATTGTAAAAGTTATCGATTGAGGGTTTGGAATAAGGGAGAGGTTGAAGCTTTATTAATAGGGGTGGAGAGAATTTAGTTTAAAGGGGTGAACGGGAGAGTGGAAGGAAGGGTTGGATATTGGAAAAGTTGGAAGGGGGCGGCTAAGTGGGAGTGGGACTCCCCTCCAGCCGGCTGAGGTCGGGCTGGGAAAGTTCCCAAATGGACGCCAAAATTGAGTAAAGGAGTAGAAAAATGAGAGTTAAAACTGGGACAACCCGGCGGAAACGGCATAAAAAAATTTTAAAAATGGCGAAGGGGTACTACAGCGGTCGCCGGAAACATTTCCGGAAAGCGAAAGAGCAAGTTGAGCGGAGTTTAGTTTACGCTTTCCGGGATAGAAAACAGAAAAAACGGGATTTCCGGAAATTGTGGATTATTCGGATTAACGCCGCTTGCCGGTTGAACGATATCAGCTATTCCCGGTTTATCAATGGGTTGAAAAAAGCGAATATTGAATTAGACCGAAAAATTTTGGCCGATTTGGCAATGAATGAACCGGAGACTTTTGCCCAATTGGTAACCGAAGCTAAAAAAGCTTTGGAGAATAATTAAATCTTCTGACCTTTAGAAAAAAGGGAAGGGGGGAAGGGGTCTCCCGTATATTATTTCTCTTTTCAGTAAAAAATACTCTCTCTCTAATCTCCCTTAAATTTTGGAAAATTTTGGGCTTTCTTAATAAATTTATAAGCAGAAATGAAATAAAAAGCAATGGGAAGAACAGGGCTAGAGATTGAGAATATAGGAAGGGTAAAAGTTATATTCGATTAGCTCCTATTATAGGGATTGGTGGGGAAACCGATAGTGGAAAGAGTATTGTTGGAAAAGTGATTTTTTCGATAGTTAAAGGGTTTCGAAAGTATTAAAAGGGGATTTGG
>JBDONQ010000231.1:0-3363 GCA_039831255.1 Campylobacterales bacterium | reverse complement strand
GGAATAGGAGTCCTACCTGCTGTCGGAAGTTGGGGGGAACCCGTCTCCCCACCGGGGTTCCATTGAAGAGGTAGGTGCCGGTGGTAGGGGGGTAGAGCCCCCCTAAAATCCGGAGGAGGGTCGACTTTCCACTCCCATTGCTCCCTAGGAGAATCACCTTCTCCCCCTCTTCAATTGAGAGGTCTGTCTTTTCCAATCCTATTCCCCCTTCCGGGAACCGGTAACTCACCTGATGCAACTCTATCAACCCCATTACTCTCCTTTTTTTCGGGGGTTATAACGAAAATTGCCCCCACTCTCTCCCATCCCCCTCCCGGAAGATTGGCTATAATTGGCAAAAAAGGGACTTCCAATGGTAAAAAGAGTCGCCACCCTCTCAATTGGTGGAGTTCTGCTCCTGTTGAGCGGATGTCAACAGCAACCGACAGCTGGCTACGGGTATCCGGTGGCCCCCCAACCCCAGTATCAGGGATATCAACAACCGGCCCGAAACTCTTTAATTAATCCCCAATATCTCCAGATGGCTCTAGGGTTGGCCCAGCAGGTTCTCCCACTGGTCTTTGGAAGTCAACCCCAATACCGTTCCCCTTATCCCCAATACCTGGCCCCCCAATACCGGACCCAATCGGCCCAGTACCCAACCCAACAACTCTACCGGGCTCCAACCCCTACCGGGACCCAACCCCAGCCCCAACGGCAGTCCCAGCAACCGGTGGCCCAATCCCAATCCCCCGCTGGAGCCCAATCCCAACTCCAGCTTGATCCAACTACAACCCAACAGTTAATGGGTCTCTTCTCCGCCCTTCTGGGTGTTCAACCCCAATTCCCCCAACCTACCCAGCCCCAAAACCCCTCCCAAACTACTGGGAAAGTACTCCGGCGGTAGGGAGTTTTTACTTCCCCTCCCTTCAATTGAGCTAAAATTGGGTTTAAAAAAGGAGTGGCCAGATGAAATTTATCGGGACCAGAGGGACCGACAAAAAGAGGAGTTTTAGTGAAGTTATTTTGAACCCGGCGGCCCCAAAAGGGGGGCTCTATGTCCCAGAAAAACTTCCCCGGTTGGATTTAAAGTGGTTGAAGCGGTTTTACTCCCCGGAGGGGGAGTCCAGTTACCACCGGGTTGTGAAGGGGATTTTAAAGCGATTCAAAGTGGACCTGCCGGAAGAGAGTTTAAACCGGGCAATTGGGACCTATTTAAGGAGTTTTGATGTAGAGGAGGTGGTCCCGGTCCGGAAAATCGGGGGATTTTTTATTGGGGAGTTATGGCACGGCCCTACCCGGGCCTTTAAAGATATTGCCCTCCAACCTTTTGGAGTTCTATTGTCGGAGCTAGCCCAACAGCGGGGGGAGAGTTATTTAATTTTAACGGCAACTAGTGGAGATACTGGTCCGGCCACATTAAAGAGTTTTGAAAATAGGCCCAACACAAAGGTAGTCTGTCTCTACCCCAGCGAGGGGACCAGTGAAGTCCAACGGTTGCAAATGGTTACAATTGACGCGGAAAATGAGAAAGTTCTGGGGATTTTGGGGAATTTTGACGACGCCCAAACTGCGTTAAAGGGGTTACTAAAAGAGGAGGGGTTCCGTCGGGAGTTGGAGGAGAGGGGGTTAAGATTGTCGGCAGCAAATTCGGTCAATTTTGGCAGGATAATTTTCCAAATCGGGTATCACTACTGGAGTTATTTAAAGTTGTGGGAGGGGTTTGAGATTGAGGAGGGGGAAGAGATAGATTTAGTAATCCCCAGTGGAAACTTTGGAAATGCCTTGGGGGCCTACTATGCAAAAAAGATGGGGTTGCCAATTGGCCGGATTATTATCGCCTCCAATCGGAATAGTGTTCTCTACGAATTGGTCAAATTTGGCCGGTACGACATCCGAAACCGGCAGTTGATTAAAACAACCTCCCCAGCGATGGATATTCTAAAATCCTCCAATGTGGAGCGGTTACTATTCGACAAATTTGGGGAGAGCCGGACAATTGAGTTAATGGAGAGATTGGAGCAGGAGGGATTCTTCCAATTGACCCCAGAGGAGCACCGGGCAATCTTGGCCGATTTTGACGCCGACTTCTGCACCGATGGGGAGGGGGCGGAGATTATTAAGAGATATGGGAAGGAATATCGTTACATTTTGGACCCCCATACCGCCACCGGGATTAAAGCGGCTGAAAAACTGAAACGGAATCGGAAAATTGTTGTCTACTCCACTGCCGAGTGGACAAAATTTGCCCCCACTGTATACTATGCCCTAACTGGGACCCCGGTGGAGGCGGTGGTTGCAGAGGAGGAGGAGAGGACAATCCCAGATAAAGAAGCAATCGCCTATATTGAGACCCATTTTGGGGTTACTGCTCCACCCGAAATTTTGGAGCTCTTCCAGAAACCAGAGGTCAACTCCAGTGTAATTCCGAAGGAGAAAATTCGGGAGGAGATTTTAAAATTTGTCAGGGGGGAGTAGCCCCAGAGGGGTTTTGAGACGCCCTTTTTTAAAAATGGGGAGTTAGAAAAGGGAGGAGTGGGGGGGCTTTTCCCCTCCAATCCCCAACTCCAACAATCGGCACCCCTCTGTCGCCGGGGCTTGAATAAAGATATCGGTTATTGTATCGGTATACCGGGATTTTTGAAGGTTTATCTCTATTATTATCGCCCCCCTCTCCTTGCCAATAATCGGCAAATTTCCGGCGGGGTAAATCTCCCCACTGGTCCCAATTACCAGTATAAAATCGGCCCTTCTCACCCACCCAATTGCCCGGATAAAAGCCTCCTCTGGAATTGGCTCTCCAAAGAAAACAAAATTGGGTTTTAGTAACCCCCAGCACCGGGGACATTTGGGGTAGGGTTTTTGATTTAAATCCACCTCCCCCACCCAGTAGTAGCTCCCGCACTGGAGACACACCAGCCGGTTAGCGGTTCCGTGAAACTCCACCACGTTTTTACTCCCGGCCAACTGGTGGAGATTGTCGATATTTTGGGTAATTGTCCCCATGACTTTTCCCCTCCTCTCCAATTTGGCCACACAGAAATGGGCCCGATTCGGTTTTACCCTTTTAAAGTGGGAGTAGAAAAGTTCCCGAATATACCCCCAACACTCCTCCGGATTTTTTAGAAAATACTCCAGTTCTAAAATTTTTGGGTCATATTTACTCCAAATCCCAGTGGGCCCCCGGAATGGGGGAATTCCACTTTCCACCGAAATACCAGCCCCGGTGAAGGCGACCCCTCCTCCTTTTTCAATAATTTTCCGGGCCCGCTCTATCTTCAATGGGGTTTCACCTTTTCCCTCCATTTTTAACTCCTTTTCCCTGTCTACTTTTCCATTCTCTGTTAGATTATAGTTGATTTGTAATAATCTTTTTTAAAAAAA
>JBDONQ010000107.1:0-11760 GCA_039831255.1 Campylobacterales bacterium | reverse complement strand
CCCAGTGAGGGGTACCGGTGGGTGGAGAGGGAACCTCTCCAATTTTTGGACCTTTACTTCCACCGGAACGATATTCCCCACCGCCCCTCCTTTGAACCAGTTCTCTGGGCAAAAAAGGAGTTACCCTCTCCAGATTACCTCCCCCCCAATCTCCCATTTCAGTTGAGAATTTTAATCCTCCTCCCCCCGGGGGAGGGGCATCTCCACTTCTTATACCGGTGCCAAAACTGCCTCCAAAAATTTCCATTTTATCTGGAGAGGTGCCCAAAATGTGGTTCCCTTTTTCTATTTAAACCCCTCTTAAAAATTGAGCCCCCAGTATTAAGCGATAATTTAAAGCTGGAAATTTAACAAAAGATAGCTCAACTTTTATAATTCCAATCCCTCAATTACCCTTGACAATCCAACGGAGTTTTACTATAATTGCGCCGATAAAATTGAAAACCAAAAAAAAGTTGAGAAAAGGAGGGGCAAGATGTTTAAGCCACTGGGACAACGGGTTCTGGTAGAGCGGGTTGAAGAGGAGGCGAAAACTGCAGCTGGGATTATTATCCCCGACAATGCAAAAGAGAAACCGTTGGAGGGGAAAGTAATTGCAATCTCAAAAGAGGTGGAAGAGGATGAAAATATGCCAATTAAAGAGGGGGATATTGTAGTCTTTGCAAAATACTCTGGCACTGAGATTACATTGGAAGGGAAAGAGTATTTAGTTCTGAACACTGACGACATTTTGGGAAAGATTGAAAAATAGTTAAGTTTTAGAGACTTTTCAATATAAAAAAATAAGAAAAAGGAGGTGGAACAATGGCAGCTAAAGAGGTTGTATACAGCGATGTAGCCCGGAATGAATTGTTGGAAGGGGTTAAAAAGTTAGCCGATGCAGTAAAAGTTACAATGGGGCCAAAAGGGCGGAATGTTCTGTTGCAACGGAGCTTTGGGGCACCTCATATTACAAAAGACGGGGTCTCTGTCGCAAAAGAGATTGAGTTGGCCCATCCGGTGGAAAATATGGGGGCTCAACTGGTAAAAGAGGTGGCTTCCAAAACTGCCGATGAAGCTGGGGATGGAACTACCACTGCAACAGTGTTGGCTTATGCAATCTTTAAAGACGGCCTGAAATATATCACCGCTGGGGCAAACCCTATAGCTGTAAAACGGGGGATGGATAAAGCGGTTGAGGCGATTGTGGAAGAGCTGAAAAAGATGAGTAAACCGGTCGAAAATAAAGAGCAAATTGCCCAAGTTGCGACAATCTCTGCAAATAACGACCGGGCAATTGGGGAGCTAATCGCTGAAGCAATGGATAAAGTGGGGAAAGACGGGGTTATCACAGTTGAAGAGGGGAAATCTTTAAAAGACGAGTTGGAAGTTGTAGAGGGAATGCAGTTTGACCGGGGGTATTTGAGCCCATACTTTGTCACAAACCCTGACAAAATGGTGGCAGAGTATGAAGATGCCTATATACTCCTCTACGACAAAAAAATTAGCAGTATGAAAGATCTGTTGCCACTATTGGAAAAAATTGTCCAAGCTGGAAATAAACCTCTACTGATTATCGCTGAAGATGTGGAAGGGGAGGCTCTGGCTACCCTGGTTGTAAACAAACTGCGGGGGGTGCTAAATGTAGTTGCTGTAAAAGCCCCGGGATTTGGGGATCGGCGGAAGGCGATGTTGCAAGATATTGCAATCTTGACCGGGGGGCAAGTGATTAGCGAAGAGTTGGGGAGGACCCTTGAAAATGCTACATTGGCAGATTTGGGACGGGCTGGCCGGATTGTAGTGGATAAAGAGAACACTACAATTGTAGATGGTCAAGGGGATAAAACTGCAATTGAGGCCCGGATTAAACAAATTAAAAAAGAGATTGAGGAGGCTACATCCGATTACGATAGGGAGAAACTCCAAGAGCGGTTGGCAAAATTGAGTGGAGGAGTGGCTGTAATTAAAGTTGGGGCTGCTACTGAAACTGAAATGAAAGAGAAAAAAGACCGGGTTGATGACGCCCTTTCTGCTACAAAAGCGGCAGTGGAAGAGGGGATTGTAATTGGGGGTGGAGCAGCTATCTTAAAAGCTGCGAAAAAGGCTGAGGTGAATGTGGAAGACCCAGATGAAAAAATTGGGGTTGAGATTATTAAAAATGCGATAAAAGCTCCAATTAAACAAATTGCCGAAAATGCTGGATATGAACCGGGGGTTGTGGCGTTGAAAGTTGAAGAGGCCGATGACAATATTGGATTCAACGCCGTAACTGGAGAGTATGTAGATATGTTTGAAGCTGGGATTATCGACCCAACAAAAGTTGAGCGGATTGCCCTACAAAACGCCGCCAGTGTCGGAAGTCTATTGTTGACCACCGAAGCGGCGGTAACTGAAGTAAAAGAAGAGAAAGAGAAATCTGCCGGCGGAATGGGGGACATGGGGGGAATGGGGATGATGTAATCCCCCCTCCCTCCCTCCGTTGACTTTTTTTATTTTATCTGTTATAATTACTTTATAA
Organism: Campylobacterales bacterium; assembly: GCA_039831255.1. Lineage (GTDB taxonomy): Bacteria > Campylobacterota > Campylobacteria > Campylobacterales > Nautiliaceae > PUXY01. The sequence continues at coordinate 9,263 of JBDONQ010000107.1, read as the reverse complement.
TTACTCCTTTCGGGGTAATAGATTGGGATAAATTATCCCTGTTTCCGATAATGCAATTGAGTATCTTCAATTGAAATATTCTTCAATATTATAATATTCTGCTAGATATTAAATATCTCCATTATTAAAATATTCCCCATTAAAATATCTATTCCCAATTATTGGGATATTACTATTGAAATGTTGTTGATTATTCCCAGTGGGGGAATATATTTTAGAATTTTTAAGAATTGGTGGCCAAAAGGCGGGCTAGGGTGGGGTATTTTTTAAAGTTTTAAAGAAAGGAGAAAAAGTGAAAAAACTTCTTAAAAAATTGGATTCCCTTCCCCGGGAGACCCAAAAAAGAATAGAGAGAGTTATTGCTGAAATTAAAAAAAAGATCGAGAATCTGAGATATACCACTATCTGTGATTATTTCGTTAGCAACCGGGAGTGTCTGCGACATATTGAGAAGAGATTAAAATTGGGACATATCTCCTCAATTGGAGAATATGTGGACAAAATCAAAAATTCTGTCAATAAGCCTGAAGAGATAATTTGGGGAATCTATCTAGAGAATTTAAAGAAGAAATACAATAAAATTGATAGACTCTATTTTTATCGGGAAGATTGGGTAACCATTTTACTAATAGATTTTAAAAGAGGAGATTGGAAAATAGTAACTGCATTTGCCCTTTATAAAAAATTTTATGAAGAGATAATTCTTAATAAAAATTTTGAACAGTTAATAAAGATTAAATAAATAGGGGGAAAATACCCCCTATCTCTAAAAAGAACATCCAATTGATAGGAGTAGAAAATGAAAATAACTGATGCTAAAAAATTGGCAAATTTAATTGATCAATATCTGGTAGAGGTAGAATACTCCGATTTTGAAGAGGAGGAGCGGTTTCTATTTGAAGATGTGATAGTTCCAATCCGACTCTATTTGGAGAGGTTCCCCGAGTACCTCCCCAAACTTGAAAAGGGGGACAAACGGATTGTAGAGGAATTCCGGAAATTACCGGAGGAGAGTTTGTTAAAGGAGATTTTAACCCCGCTCTACCCCTTTCTACTAAAAAACCTCTCATGAGCTACCCCCCTGTAAATCGGGGGCCTCCTGTTCCACAGGTAGATAAAACGTAGACCACTTTATCGAATGTTCCATCGTTGGAGCTACCTCCCCAGGGATTGATTTGGAGCGTCCCACCCCTCCTTGTTTTAACCCCTCTTTTAGCAAGTTGTTTCTATTGTGAATATGTTTTAGATATAGGACAAGTCCATATCCTACTTGATAATTTTAAATTATCGCTTTTGTCTCCCCAAATGCTACATAACTTACTTGATGGAGAAAATATACCTACTCTAATTAACTCTCTCCGACAAAATTTTACTTTATATCCAAGCATTTTAATAAAGTTACACCAACTTTCCTTTTAATGATAAATATTGAGGAATTTAGTGATAAATATTGAGGAATTGTAATTAAATTTATGTTCTCTCTAGAGCATTTGGAACTATAGGAGAAGTATTTAAAATGCGAGTAAAAAATAGATTGTAAATGAGTTGAGTTAAGTGGAAAAGGAGACTATCTCCATTTGCTTATTGAATATCGATTCCAAGCAAAATTTTAACTTGTATTAAAAGAGACAATCTATTGTTACGGAGCAGGAGTTACTTTGTTGCAAGGGTCGGTGGCGTTCCAATTGAAATTTTAAAAGAGTAAATTGAAAATCAAAAAGCCCCCAATCAATTCCGCCTTTTATCACCGCCCTTAATAGCAATAGCTCCGGTAGGAATCGCTAAATTTTTAAATTGGAAAGATGGGGAAGTTTAGCAATCCCCGCCGAAACGATCGTTCTTTAGAGTGGTGATAATTTGTTAAAAATATCTTAATAGCAATAACCAAGTTAACCCGATAAAAAGTAGAGGTGGAGCAGTCCGAATTAATGGCTGTGGAAGTAGCTCTGGCGGCGGAATACTCAATAGAGTGGTCTACGAGTCATCTGCCTGCGAATTAAGAAGCTCCCCCATTTATGCGGGGGTAGTTCATAGGCCAGTAATTTTTTTTTAAAGAGACCTACTACCACTCCTGTTTAGATTCGGTGTAAAGGGTATTGTAGAGGGAGAGGGTCCGGTGGACCATCTGTTCGATTGAAAAGTTTTTTAAAACCCACTCTCTCCCCTTCTCTCCAAACTGGGTCCGAAGATTGGGATTTTTAACTAAAATTTTCAACTTCTCCCGGAGGGCGGTGGGATTTAAAGGCTCCACTAAAAAGCCGGTTTTCCGGTCCAAAACCGCCTCTGGAATTCCCCCAACTGCCGTTGCCACAACTGGCAATTGGCAACTCTGGGCTTCCAACAGGGAGGTTCCCAACGCTTCGTGCCAGGAGGGAAGGGCAAAAATATCGAAAGCTGGATAGAGTTTTTCAACTCTTTTTACCTCCCCTAAAAAAAGGACCCGCTTTCCAATTCCAATCTCCTCCACCAACCGCTCCAAATTCCGCCGTTGGGGCCCCTCTCCAGCAATTACCAATTTAACATCCCGAAGGGGGGCCACCGCCTCTATTAAATCCCGATGCCGTTTCGCCTCCCGAAGTACCGCCACAATTCCCACCACCACTTGATTGGGGGCCACCCCCCATCTCCGTCGGAGCTCCTCCCGGGCCTGTCGGTCCGGTTTAAATCTATCGGTCTCAATTCCAGTATAGATAACCTCTATTTTCTCCGGTTTAACCCCCCCTCTTTTTAGCTCTTCAGCCACCTGCCGGCTAACTGCAACAACCCGGTTACTCCAGTTGTAGCTAACCGGGGAGCGGATTGGAAGGACTAGATGTCGGGTCCGGACCACTTTAGTCCCAGTTAGTTTCCCGACCACCGCCCCAACCCACCCATCCTTTCCAGAGTGGGTGGAGATTAAGTCAATCCCCTCCCGCTGGACAAACCGGGCCAGCCTAAAAATCGCCTTTAAATCGTAACTCTTTCGAATCTCCACCGGGAAAAAGTGACCCCGGATTTGATATCTTCGGCGAAAGATTTCACTCTCCTGGGAAACCCCCCAATAGATTTTTACCTCTTGTGGTAAATTGTTGACTAACCGGACACTCCGTTGCTCCTGCCCCCCCCACCCCAGAGAGGCCTCCAACTCTAAAATTTTCATTTTTTTAACTGCTCTTCCAATTTTTTCAACTGTTGATGTCCCTTCTTCCGCTCCAACCGGAAAGATTTCGATTTTCCTGACATTTTTAACACCTCTTCTACAATTTGGTGGGCCCCGTTGGGGGAGTTCAATTTCATTAAACTTTTCGAAACTGGAAGAAGGTACTGCTCTACCCCTTTTAAAATTTTTAAAACCCGTTCCGGGGTCGCCTCAGGCTGGGTTAGAATCCACCCTAATCTCCGATTTACCAAGTAAAGGGCGTTGTGGTATTGGTGATTTTCGGCGGCGTAGGGGTAGGGAATGAAGAGGGTTGGAAGGCCGTTACTGACCAACTCCCAAAGGGTAGAGGCCCCTGCCCGGGAGATTGCAAAATCGGCCCGGTGAAGTTTTTGGACCAGTTTCCGTTCAAATGGAAAAAGGTCCACATCTTCTCCCACTTTTAACCCCAATTTCCGATACTCCTCTGCTACCTCATTAAAATGGCTCTCCCCAGTTTGATGGATTATTTGAATCCCCCTTTTCCGGAGTTCCGGGGCCAGTTGGAGGGCCAGTCGGTTAATCCCAGTAGCCCCCTGACTTCCCCCTAAAAAAATGAGGGATTTTAACTGTTTCCGCTCCCGCTGGTAGTGGAAAAACTGCTCATCCACCGGATAGGGATCGTTAAAAAAGAAAGAGTTAAAAATCCGGTCGGAGAAGGGTTTTAAAATCCGGTTCAATTTTCCCAAAATTGCATTTTGCTCATGGAGATAGAGCTCCCGATGGCCAATTACCGCCCCAAAACTGGCTGGGGCTGCACTATATCCTCCTACTGAAATTATTTTTTTAATATTGTGTCTCTTCAGTAGCCGGCACGCCTTTAAACTCTCAGCCACAATACCCCCAATTGCCCCCGCTTTTTTTAATCCCTGTTTATCGACCACTGGACCGCTTTTTAAAAAATAGGTGGCCTCCCACCCCATCTCCCCTTCAATCCACTCCCTATCTTTTCCGTAACTGGAACCGATAAAAATCGGTTTAATCCCCAGCCGATTTAACTCCTCCCGGAGGACTGAAACAATCCTCAAATGACCACCTGTCCCACCGCCGGTAATACAGACCATTACTCCCTCCTCAATTTACTAATCGATAAAATTAGCCCCAACCCAATCCCCATTGCAATTTCAGAGCTTCCCCCGTAACTGATAAAAGGGATTGTAATCCCTTTCAATGGAATTACTGAAGTGACCCCAAATATATTTAGAAAAAATTGAAGGCCGATTAAAGTTCCAATCCCAAATGTGAAAAGGGCTAAAACCCTATCCTCCACCCGGGCGGAGATGTAGTAAATCCGCCAAATTAACAGGATAAATAGAAAAATAATCCCCAAAATTCCAATTGCTCCAATCTCCTCCGCCAACCCGGGGAGAACAAAGTCAGTGTGGACATCGTTAATAAATCCCAATTTAAACACCCCGTTTCCAAGCCCCTGCCCCCAAAAACCCCCGTGGTAAATCCCATTCAACCCATTGGAGACTTGGAGATATTTACTCTTTACCTCCACCGCCAGAGTTAAGTTATTTTCGTTGAAGAAATTTTGCTGAAAGAGGGTAAGCCATCCACTAATCCGCTGGTACCGGTAGGGGGATGTTAAAATTGCCAACGCTGCCAATCCCCAGCCGGCTAAAAAAATTATCCCAATTACCCGGAGACTACTCCCGGCTAAAATTAACATTGAGAACATTACCCCTGTCAACAAAATAATCTGCCCCAAATCGGATTGAACAAAAATTATAAAGCTAGCAATTACTATCAATACCCCCAAATAAGGGAGAATCAGTTTCACCTCATCGATAAACCGCTCTTTCCGTTCAATTTTTCGGTTAAAGGACCAAGCTAAAAAGAATATAAACCCTATTTTAAAAAATTCCACCGGGGCCACTTTTATTCCAAAAATTTTAATCCACCGCTTCGCCCCGTTGATAACAGGGACCACCGATTGGGGAAGAAATGGAATTGCAATTATCATTATTAACGGAATAATTAAAATTAGAGTTCCAAAAAGAGGGACCGCTACCCGGGGATTCATCGCCCCGATAAACAAGATTAAAAAGAGGGCAGTTATCCCAAATAGGAGTTGCCGGAGGAAAAAGTAGTCGTTGGGAAGGTCTTTTATGTACTCAAAATAGACCGGCATCGAAAAGGAGGCGATAATTCCAATTCCTATCAACAGGAGGATAATTCCAATAATCCAAAAATCGGCCCTCTCCAACTCTCCCCTTTTTGGATAAAATTTTAACCAATTGCATAAAAAGAGGAGGCGAAGTGGTCGAAAAAGTGGGCAAATTTCCAATTAAAGGGGCAGTTTGAGCTCAAAAGGGGGGCTCTACTTTTTCTTCTTCGTCTTCCTCTTTTTCGGATTAGTTGCCGGAGGGGTAATCCTCTACTTCTCCTTTACAAAACCTCCCAACTATATCAACCCCCGGATTACAGTGGTTCAAAAGGGGATTCGGGGGAGTATCCAGTGGAAAGAGAATCAGACTGCCTATACCCGGCTAGTCTACGATGTCTACTTCAATCCAATCTACTTAGTATCCTCTAAAAAAGAGCTTTTTATTGAACTCTTTTCAGTTTATAGCGGAGTGGACCGGGGGTGGTTGGAAGAGCGGATAAACCGGGCAATCCGTCAAATTCGGGAACGGAATTTGAGTAGGGGGCTCCGAATTAAAATTGCGGAGGTAGGGGAGAGTGGTCGGAAAGAGTTGGTCTATCTCCGAAAAGTGTTGGATAAAAATCGGGTTTTTAAAGCTAATCGGCAAGGGTATCGGATTGGGTATGAGATTGTTGCCCCCCGGATTGAGCGGGTTTACCCCTATCAAGACCTACTGGAACCGGCGTTGGGTTTTTACGAGAAGGGGAGTGGGAATGGGAAAGAGGGGTTGGAGGGGTATTACAATTACTGGCTCAAACCCCGGAAGAATGGGAAAATCTCTGGCTACCGGGATGTAATTGGAAATGTAATTTACGACGGGAACTCCAAAATAGAGATTCCAATAAATGGTCGAAACCTTCAATTAAATATAAATTTAATAATCCAGAGAAGGGTAGAGCATCTACTGGACCGGGCAAAGGAAGAGTTCAATGTTTCGGAAATTGTAGCTGGGATTATCGATAGTCAAACTGGGAAAGTGGTGGTGTTGGCCTCTTCAAACCGATACAATCCAAATCAGATTCGCCCTTCCGATATTCCCAATTTAACAATTTCGGCTATTCGGCGGCTCTACGAACCGGGGTCGGTGATGAAGCCGATTACTTACGCAATCTTGTGGCAGGAGGGGTTAATAATTCCAAATGAGAGAATTTTTGTAAATTGGGGCCGGTGGCGTCCCAAATGGCGAAAAAAACCGATAACAGACGATGAACCTTTTAAATTTTTAACCCCCCGGGATATTGTTGTCCACAGCTCCAATATCGGGATTTCAAAACTGGTCCTCCGGCTAAGTGGAACCACCTTTTACGACTGGTTGGTCCGGTTCGGGTTTAACTCCCCGACCGGAGTGGATCTCCCTTACGAGAAAGTAGGGGTTTTATTACCCCCTGAAAAGTATCAAGCTCCAATATACCGGACCACTGCCGCCTACGGATATGGGTTGAAAGTCTCTTTTTTGGAGTTACTGAGGGCTTATAATGTATTCAACAATGGTGGATATCTGGTCACCCCCCGGTTGGCCCACTCCCCGGTTCCAAAACCGATTAAAATTTTGACCGATGACACCACCACTGAAGTGTTGGGGGTCCTCCGGGATGTGGTCCTGAGGGGAACCGGGAAAAAGGGTTATTATCCGGGAATTTTTACAGCGGGGAAGACAGGGACAGCCCATATCTCAATTGGGAAAGAGGGATACACCGACTGGTATAATAGCTCCTTTTTTGGAGTTGCCGACGATTGGGAGGGGCACAGGTATACAATAGGGGTTACCTTTTTCCGGGTAGGGGGAGAGAGGTATTTCGCCGCCCAAACTGCAGTCCCCCTTTTTCGGCAAATTGTTGGAATCTTAGTGGAGGAAGGAGCCTTAAAACCCCGGCGGGAAGGGAATTTAACCGGAGAACCGGGGGGGTATAAATAGAATTGGAGAAGGAGAGAGGATGAAATGGGAACAGATTTGGCATAAAGTGGAGATGTGGGGAATCCATTTTCTCCACTACAAAATTGGGGGGGCTGAGGTTCAACAGTGGTTGTTGGGGATTGGAGTTTTTTTAGGGTTTGTAATGCTGAGAAGAATCTTTAGCCGGACAATTTTAGGGGTTCTCCGCCGGTGGGTGGAGTTGACCGAGTCCACTTGGGACGATAAACTCTTTAAGGCTATCCGGGGGCCATTCCGATTCTTATTCATAATTTTGGGGCTTTTCCTATTTTTTGCAATTGTTGGGATTTTGAATAAGTTCACTTACGGGATTGTGAAGAGTTTAATAATTTACGATTTAAGTTGGCTCCTCTACAATTTAACAATCCATTTTCAGGAAAACATTTTTGAAGCGATGGGCCGGTGGGGAAGAACCTCCCGGGAGTTGACCTCCTTTGTGATTAAAATGTTAAGGGGGTTGATTATTGCAGTTGGGGCAATTGCAATTCTTCAGGAATTTGGAATCAATGTAAGCGGGTTTATCGCTTCGCTGGGGTTGGGGGGATTGGCTTTTGCACTGGCTGCGAAGGATACCGCCGCCAACATCTTTGGGGGTATTGCAATTTTAAGCGACAATATTTTTAAAATTGGGGAGTGGGTAAAGATTAATAATGTGGAAGGGATTGTTGAAGATATTGGAATTAGAACTACAAAAATTAGGGCCTTTGATAAGCGGTTAATAATTGTCCCCAACTCAATTATCGCCAACTCCAATGTGGAAAATTTCTCCCGACGAGACCGCCGGCGGGTGGTGATGCGGTTGGGGCTCACCTACTCCACCACCCCGGCACAGATGGAGAAAATTTTAACAGAGATTCGGGAGTATCTGTTAAATCACCCCAATATCCATAAAGAACCCCTACTAGTCTATTTCGACGAATTTCAAGATAGTAGTCTCTCCATCTTCTGTTACTTTTTTACCACCACCTCCGAGTGGCAGAGGTATTTGAAGATTCGGGAGGAGATAAATTTAAATTTAAAACGGATTGTGGAGGAGAATGGGGCCCAATTTGCATTCCCCTCCCAAAGCCTTTACATCGAGACCCCAATTCAAATTAAAGAGAGAGGGGGAGTATAATAGCGATACTTTTCCAGCCCTTTCGGGCCTACGAATCAAATTTTCTTAAAGTTGAGGGCTTTGGGAAGTAGAAAAGGATAGCTAGCTCTACCTTTCTAATAGAGGAATAAACCTCCCTTTTGGTTAAAATTTTGGAAAAAAAGGAGTTAGGAGATGGTTTACGATGTAGAGGGGATTAAAAAATTGATTCCCCACCGGCCCCCTTTTCTATTTGTAGACCGGATTACAAAAGTGGAGCCGGGAAAGGAGATAGAGGGGTATTTAAATATTTCAATCACCAATCCCGTTTTTGAGGGCCATTTTCCGGGCCACCCAATCTATCCGGGGGTTTTAATTATTGAAGGAATGGCCCAAACTGGGGCGCTACTTCCAGCTACCCTATTGGGAGAGGAGGAGGTAAAGGGGAAAGTGGTCTATTTTATGAGTATCGATAAAGCTAAATTTCGGAAGCCGGTTCGGCCGGGGGATCGGCTGGTTTATAAAATCTCTGTAATAAAGCATCGGGGGCGGATTTGGCATTTAAAAGGGGAGGCCTTTGTAGATGGGGAATTGGTCAGTGAAGCGGAATTAAAGGCGATGATTGTAGAGAGGGAAGAGTAGGAAGTTGAAAGGGGATTTAAATATAGTTGGAGAAAGTTGGAGGCGAGATGGGTTTAGAACCGATTGTAAAAGGGAAAATTGGGAAGGGGTGTAAAATTGGGCCCGGGGCGATTATTGATAAAAATGTGGAGTTGGGGGAAAATGTAATTATAGAGCCCTTTGCAGTGGTAACCGGCTTTACAAAAGTTGGGGATGGAACCCATATCTACTCCCATGCAGTTGTCGGCTCTCCCCCTCAAGATTTGAAATACCGGGGGGAGGAGAGTTGGCTGATAATTGGCCGGAA